>CAYXEY010000015.1:23725-24348 GCA_964464105.1 uncultured Planctomycetaceae bacterium | reverse complement strand
TCCGACGATGAAGCGGCATTCATAGGCCCGCATGACTGTCCCCCGATTCGTGCGTGGCCGCGAGGGTCGAGAAAACGACGGGCGTCGCGAAACCCTGAATGCGCAGGGCCCCCGTTGGGATGATCAGCGCACCCGAACGCAGGGCGATCCACTCGTGGTCGTGGACGGCGCCAAGAACGAGCGGCGCGTCGTGCGATGCACCGGCTTTTGTCAGGCACTCGACGGCGCACCATACTCGTGTCGCCGAAATGTCGATGTGCTCGTTTGTTTCCGATGCGAGCAGCAGGGCGAGGGCAAACCGATCGGCTGCCAGCAGATCGTGCCAGGTCCGGCCGTCGCGATGGGCGACGGGTTCGGCATCGCAGCCGAGCGGGGCATTGCTGGCGACGGCCATGACGCAGTCGCCGAAATGCGTGGCCGAGACCGATGGAGCGTTGTCGATGGTGGGCTTGCCGTCGGCGCGGCGGATGATTCGTGCCGCACTGCCGCTCGCTTCGCGCATCGCGTCGTCAGAAGCCGATTGACGATCGCGCCTGTTCTTGAGTTGGACGCTTACGAAGATGGCGCTTTGCGGCAGGAGGTCGCCGATGCGCCGCTCAATATAGGGAGCGAGCAGTGCGATG
>CAYXEY010000015.1:14313-23715 GCA_964464105.1 uncultured Planctomycetaceae bacterium | reverse complement strand
ATTCATCTGCAGGCGAAGCGGCGGAGACGATGCGCAGCTGAAGGCTCCGCCAGGATTCGAGCAACGTGCCGGTCTCTGAATAGACCCGTACGTCGTAAGTGAACTCTGAATCGCTTTGCGATCGCTCAACGGCTTCCACGTACATCGCATTCGCCGATCCGCTCGGATAACGCTCGATTCGCTCGACGCCGATGGGCAGCACCGTTGCGTGCGGAATGCACGGCTGAATGGCATGAATGATTGCGTCGCGCGCGGCCGGGTCGCCAAGCACGAGTTGGCCCGGCAGATACGCACCGAACCACGCGCCTTTGTGCGGCGCAGTCATTTCGGCCAGGCAGTGTTTGGCCTGCAGCCGGTGATACGCCTTGACCCGTTTGAATCGCCCCGAGTGGAAGAGCAGCTTGCCGTAAAGGTCCGTTTCCGGCGAGAGCGCCAGCGCGTCCGGCAGGGTGTCGATTTGCAGGGCGTCGCCGTTGCGGCCATCGGCGGTGCCGCGATCAAATCGACAAGTGGCGCGAAAATGATCGACGGCGAAACCGGTCTGATCACACCGCACCACGACGTCAACGACACCCGCCTTGCGCACCAGGGCCGCGACGCGCACCGTCGCGCCGCCTTCCCTCGGAATGATGATCGGACGGCTCAGCTCAACGGATTCCAAGGACGGCGTGCGATCCATGCCGACCAATGCCATCGCGGCCTGGGCCATGGCTTCGAGGCCCATGACGGCCGGCATCAGGCGCTCGCCGTGGAAGACGTGATCGTCTAAATAGGGGTCGGAGGTCGAGGAGACTTTCGAATCGACCACCAGTTCAACGCCGGGCACATGGACCTGTGGCGATTCCAGGAATCGCAGAAAGGGCAGCGGTGCCCCATCGACCCGCAATGTCGGTGAATCGCCGAAGCGACCGCTCACTACGACCCTGACCGGCGTATCGCCGGTGAGCAGTTGCTTAAAGATGCGCACGCCCTCGTCCGGCGGAATCGGGGTGACGCCTTCGCGGGTGAGGGCTTCGATACGTCCGAGCCGCTGTCCCATGCCGAGTCCGGACCAGACTGACCATTCGACCGCCAGCGTGCGGCAGTGCGCGTGCTCTGCGTTCCAGCGTTCGGCCAGTGACGCGAGCCAGTCGTTGGCCACGGCGTAGTCGGCCTCGCCGGCCATGCCTGCACGGGCAATGAGTGAGCCGAAGGCGACGAAGAGCTTGAGCCGCGCGGAGTCGAGCGCGGCCAGCACGTTGCGCGCGCCGTGGAGCTTGGGCAGGATCGTCCGCTGGAATGCGGATGGGTCGAGGTTGTTGAGCAATTGCGGCGTGTTCACACCGGCCGCGTGGATGAAGGCGGTGACGGGGCCGAGCGATTGCTCGAACTGATCGACCGCGGCGCGTACTGCGACGCTATTGACTACATCGGTCGATATATATTGGAAGATTGCGCCGGCGGCTGCGAAGCGCTCCAAGTTGTTGGCCAACTCGGCGTCGGAGTCGGGCGATGATCTTCCCATGATGGCCAGGCGCACGCCGTATTCCCGGGCCAACGACAGAGCGCACTCCGCGCCGATGCCCTTGCCGCCGCCGGTGACCAGGAGCACATCGCCGGGCGTGAGCGGATGGGTCGACGTGGGCGCGAGTTCGATCGGCTTCAGTACGGGCTCGAATCGGCGGCCGTGCGAATCGAACCGCGCCTCGTGAAAGCCTGTTTCGTGCGTTTCAGTGAGCACCCATTCGACAGCTTTGGAATGTTGAGTCGGCACATGTACGACGCTGACATCGAGGTGCGGCGCTTCGAGATGCAATGTGCGGGCGAAGGCCTCGGCGCCAAGGCCGCCGGGCGGTTCGCCTTCGCGGGCATCCTGCACGATCACGAAGCGGTTGCTGCCGCGCTCGCTCAACGCTTTGCGGGCGCCGTCGAGCAGCATCGTCGCGCTCTCTTCGACATACTTGGGCGGCACGCAGACCATCACGCCGCCGTCGATGCCGGCTTGTGCCAGGCCCGCGCAAATCTTCGGTTTGAAAGGGCAATAAGGATGGGCGATGACATGCCAGCCGGGGCCTTCTTGCGTTCCAGCCTCCGCGGCCTCGCGCGGCGCACGCAGCGGGGCTTCACGCCACTCGACCGCAAATGGCCGCACCCAGGTATCGACGCCCGCGGGGAAGCGCTCGCGCGTGCGACCGGCGCCGTTGCCCGCGCGCGGGAGTCGGCGCACCACCGATGAGAGGTACTGGATCGGAATCCCCGCGATCGAGAGCGGGACGACGTGCGCGCCCGACCGCACCAGCATCGTGACCTTCGCGCCCGCGCGGGCGAGTTCACTCAGTGCTTCGGCGACACTTTCGACTGTCGCATGGGCGTAGTTCAGCGGCGCGACCGGCGGCGCGAGGCCGAGCTGCTTCGATGCTTCGACGGCGAGCTGTCCGATCACGATTGAATTCAAATGCAGGTCGCCCAGCAGGCGGCTGTCGGGCCGGATGACATCGATGGGCAGCTCAGCTCGTCGGGCGACGAGTTCGCGGACGACGTCGAAGGGCGACTCGCTGGAAGGAGGCGCTGCGTTATTTGTCTTTGGTGTGGAAACGCGCTCGCGATTTCCCGAGCGCAATGCATCGGTCACGATGGGTGCGGACTCGCATGGACTGGCGAAGAACGTCGGCCGCCAGTCGAGCGTGAAGGGCCGCGTTAACCGGTCCGCAAACAGGCGCTCCACTCGCACGTCTGCGCCGAGGGCAAAGGCCGCGCCGATTGCACGAAGCAGGCCGCCGAATGAGTCACCGCCGGCATCGAGCGATGCGACGGGCGTGTCCAGGAATCCGGATGTGAGTCCGGACAGCACGGCCCCCGGGCCAACTTCGATGAACAGATCCGCGGACTTTGCTGCATGGGCAACGGCTTCGGTGAATCGAACGGGCGAAGTCAATTGCTGGACCAGAAGGGCCGGAATGTCGGTGTCGAATTGCAGCGCACTGCCAGTGATCGTGGAGACAACAGTTCGATTGATTGGACAGAGCGTCTCGGCGCGAAGCTGTCGCGTGAGCGGCGTCGCGGCGGCTCCGACGACCGGCGAATGAAATGCATGTGACACCGGCAGCTCGGTTGCGCGAATGTTCTTCCGTTTCGCGCGCGACATTGACTCGCGGATTGATTCGCGATCACCGGAGATGACCGTGAGCGTCGGCTTGTTGTACGAGGCGATAACCGCATTTGTGCCGGCGATCAACTTTGCGGCTTGATCCGGCGGCGCGGCGAGGGCCGCCATTGCACCGTGGGGCGGCGGCAGGTCTGCCATCGACTGTCCACGAACGGTTGCGATGCGAAGCAGGGCTGCTTCGTCCAGGGCTCCGGCCCAATGCAGGGCGGTCAGTTCCCCGAGGCTGTGTCCGACGGCGGTCTCCGCCCGAATGCCGAAATCGCGCAGGGCGCGCAATGCCGCGAGTTCCGCGGTCACGATGGCGGGCTGGGCGATCTCGGTTCGCGTGTCGTCGCCGGTCGGTGGAAATAGCGCGGCGTCATAAAGCTCGCGCACGCAGGTGAAGCGATGCCGCCATATGCCGCCGGTGCGATGCAGCGGGCTGGCCTGTCCCGGGAATAGAAATGCAATTCGGGGCGGCTGGCGGCCCCGTCCGATGAAGACGCCGCTGGTCACGTCGAGCGATTGATCAGCGCTTTCAGGGAGTCGGGCTTCCAGTTGTTCCAGTTTGGTTGCGAGTTCGCCGGGCGTGCTTGCGACCACGGCCGCGCGGAACTCGCAGGCAACCGCCGATCGAGCCAATTGAGCCGCGAGGTCAATCAACTCGGCACGAGACAATCGAGCGGCATACGACCGGATCTGCGAGATCTGCATCCGCAATGCATCGGCGTGGTCGCCCGCGAAGACGAACAGCTCGGCGTCCTGGGCACCCGCGTGAGGGCTGATCGGTGTGCCCATGCGAGAGGATGAACGCTTTGCATCGGGTTGTTCGAGAACGACATGGGTATTCAATCCGCCAAAGCCCATTGCGCTGACGCCGGCGCGAAAGGGCGTGTCGCCTTGTCGCGACTCCGCGGTTCGAGGGGCACGCAACATCGCCGCATCGCCGCACAGCAGCGGGTGCGGGTCGATACAGCCGGTGATCGGCGGGATCACGCCTTCGCGCACGGCCATCGCGGTCTTGAGCAAACCAGCCATGCCGGCCGCGGCCTTGGTGTGTCCGATGTTGGCCTTGATCGAGCCGATGGCGGCGGGGGCATCCGGGCAGGCTTCGCTTCGCGCCCGCGTGAGGACGGACAGCTCGGTTGCGTCGCCGACACTGGTGCCGGTGCCGTGGCCTTCGAAATAGTCGAGCGTCTCTATGCCGAAGCCGGCCCGCTGATAGGCCCGGCTCAGGGCGAGAAGCTGGCCATCGGCTTCCGGTCGGGTGATGCCGCCAGTTCCATCCGACGAGACGCCCCATCCGCGAATGACCGCGTGTATCGGTCTGCCTTTCGAGCGAGCCGCGTCTTCGCGCATGAGCACGGCGAAACCGCAGCCCTCGCCGGGCCAGAAGCCCTGCGACCGCTTGTCGTAGATGCGCATGTCGTCGGCCGCGAGGGCGCCCGCCTTGGCGAAGCCCACCAGCTCGAACGGATCAAGACTGATGTCAACGCCGCCGACCACCGCGACATCCAGATCGCCGGCGGCCAGCGATGAGCAGGCCTGCGACACGGCTAGAAGTGAAGCGGCACAGGCGCCGTCGAGGGTGTAGCCGCCGCCCTTGAGATCGAAGTGATTGCAGATGCGTCCGGCAATGGTGTTGGACAGTCCGCCGGCGAGTGTTTCTTCGTCGACGGGTGGAAACGGATCTTTGTATGACGTCTCCAGTTCGGCAAGAAACGCCTCCACGCGCTCGCCGGTCCAGCCATGCGCGGTCAGTTGAGCGCTCACCACGCGGCGGACATAGGGCCAGCGCAATCGCATAACGTTGGCGCGCGAGGTGTCACCGGTCAGGGTGTTGGCAAGCAGTACGCCCGTGGTGTCGCGCGGCAGGCCGGCGCCCTCCTCGAAACCGGCGTCTGCCAGGGCTTGTGAAGCGACATCGAGCGCCAGCCAGTGGGCCAGATCGGCGGAACGGAATTGCGGCCCCGAGACGCGAAACCGCACCCGATCGAACTCGTAACCCTCAATCAGCGCGGCCTCGACGGAATATGTTGCGTCTTCGGCCTTGCGATCGGGGGACCAGTAGTCTTCGAGGCGCATCCGTTCGGGCGGCATGCGACGGAATGAGCGCCGCTGGGCAAGCACGTTCTCCCACAGCTCGGCCGGAGAGCGGGCGTCGGGGTAGCGACAGGCCATTCCAATGATTGCAATGCCGGACATGGTTATCGCTCAAATGAACCGGGACTGAATTCGTCGCCGCCAGATTTCGAACGCCGGGACGTCGCCGTGATCGCTCGCGCCGACGAGGGCGACATCGGTCAAGTTTGCTGCCTCAACGGATGACATCGAACAAATCACCCTGCACGCCAGTTCGGTATGCGAAACAGGATTGCCCGCGCGCTCACGGGCCTTGGCGGCGAATGTGACGCCCTGCGCCAAAGACGGGCGATTCTTGCCCGCGGCTACCGCCAACTGATGCAATTCGTCTTCACTCGCTCCGCCCGCATAGGCACTGGCGAGGCCGATGCCGCTCCACAGGTGAGCGCGACGATCGGCGGCGAATCCATCGATCCGCGCGGCGATTCGCTCGACTTCCGCGCCATCCACGAACCAGAGTCCGCGGCCCAGGCCCAGATTCCAGGCAGTGCGGGCGTAGCCATTCAGGCGTTGTGGGATCTCGCCGCGCGTGACCGCGCGATCGGTTCGAAAGTAGGCCTCGTGGAATGCATAGCCATCGATCGCCAGCCAGCCGAGCATCGGGTCCCTGCGCGAGGTCATTCGCCGCGCGCTGAATGGCAGGCGTCCGAGGGTCCATCCGGCCCCGACATGCATCATGTATACATGGGCGAGACCCGGGCCTCCGGCGAATCTCTGCCAACGATCGCGCCGCCAGGGCGTCAACCGGTCGAGCAGGCACAGGGCCATGCCAGCGCCTTCATAGGCGAAGCCGCGCATTTCGCGCGGCACTGATTCGAGGTTCGCGGCCAGAGGCTCAGGTCGATCCTCGGTGAGTGCTGCGTGATAGCCCTCTACAAATGTCGCGCCGATCAGTTCAAAATGGGCCGCGGCGGCGGGGCATTTGACATGAAAACCGCGAAGAGCGACGGAAGTTTCGTTGCGATCGATTCCGAAGAGCCGACGGCGCAGGGCCGACCATGCGGATGTCTTCCGTGAATCAACCCGGGTCATTGGCGGACTTCCGCAGGCATTCCGTGACACGTGACGGACTCCCGGCGCAGACCTACTCAAGATGCGTGTCGCCGACTGCCCCAGCGCTCGCGGCGCGGCAAGCGGGCGCGGAACTCGACGACCAATAATACGGACCGTTGATGTCTACAACAGATTACGGCATTCGCGCGGCCGCTTCAAGGATGAGGCGTGGAACTGTGCGTAATGACCGGCGTACGTGAAACCACTCACGACCGTCGACGCGAATGTAATTCCATTGAATTGGGCCGATTTACTGCGTAAACTGGCGGGAATTGCGGACGGCAACGATGCTTCAATTCTCTTTGCCGCGAGATCGAAATGAGCCTTTTTTTTCGATGCGTGTTAATGGCGGCTGCGCTGGCGGGCGGCTATGTCTGGGTCAGGCCGACCAGTCCCGCCACCCCTCAGACGGGCGTATTATTTGTCGAAAAGGCGCAATCGGCCGGCTGCCAGAATCGTCATACGCTCTGCAGGCTTCATCCCACGTTCGAAAACATCATGCCCTGGCTGACGTCGGTGGGCGCGGCCGCCGCCGCGGCGGATTACGACGGCGATGGCGACGTTGATTTATATGTTACGAACTGCGGGCCGGGCGACGACAATCGACTTTTTCGCAATCGTGGCGACGGCACATTTGAGGATGTGACCGCTGATGCCGGCGTTGGTTGCGGAAACCCCGCCGGAGCCAGCATGCACGCCATCTGGGGCGACATCGACAATGATGGCGATGGCGATCTCTACCTGGTGAAGTGGGGCGCGCCGAATGCGCTTTACCTGAACGAGGGCAATGGGCACTTTCGCGACATCGCCCCGACTGCCGGCGTCGATTACTGGGGCTACGGCAACGCCGCGACCTATCTTGATTTCAATCGCGACGGCCGTCTCGACCTCCTGCTGGGCAACTATTTCGCCAGAGAGATTGTCGATCCGGCGACGGGTTCACTGGTGCGCAACGACCTGTGGAATCCGGTCAGCACGAAGATCATGCACGAGACCTTCACCCACGCCCGCAACGGGGGACACAACGTGCTCTATCGCAATCGTGGAGATGGGACCTTTGAGGATGTAACAGCAAAGGTCGGCCTGGCTCTCGGCGGCTGGACGCTCGCAGTCGGAGCCGGCGATTTGAACAACGACGGCTGGCCCGATCTGTACATCGCCAACGACTTCGGCCCCGATGAGTGCTATCTCAACACAGGGGCGACGCAGGATCCACCGACTTTTCGGTTGCTCAAGGATCCGCGCGGGCACCCCGGCATCGGCAACGACTGGTGGAAGGGGATGAATGTCGACATGGCCGACGTGAATGGAGACGGCTATCTCGATATCTATGTCACCAACATCCTCTCGCATAAGTACAAGACCGACGAAGGCAACATGCTGTGGCTGAATTGTGCCGACGGCGCGTGCCCCGGCGGGCGCGGATTTCGCAATGCGGCCAAGGCCTGCGGCACGCAGGATGGCGGATGGGGATGGGCCGGCAAATTCGCGGACTTCAACAACGATGGCCTGCTCGATGTGTTCACCGTCAACGGCTTTGTGACCGGCGATCCTGAGCGAACGTACTGGTATCAGATTCAGGAGATGGTGACCCAGACGAAGAACCAGACCGTGGATGCGCGGGACTGGCCGGTCATGGGGCGGCGCGATCTGTCGGGCTATGAGCCGAGCCGGCTGTTTATCCAGGTTGCGTCGAAGCAAAAGAAGCCGCTGGCGGATCCGCAGTTTGTCGAGGCCGCCATGGAATCAGGCATAAGCGACACGTTTAACGGGCGCGGCATTGCCCTGGCCGATTTCAATCTCGACGGCCGGCTGGATATCTATGTCGCCAATCAGAACGCGCCGAGTTGCTACTACGTGAATCAATCCGCAGCAGCCGATCGCGGGTCATTCATCCGTCTCAAATTGGTCGGCGCGCCTGATGGCGCTCGCGTCGTGGGCGGCCGGCGACTGGAATCGACCCTGGATGCCGTCGGAGCACGCGTCACATTGATTACGCGAGCCGGACGAACGGTGCGCGAGGTGCAGGGTGGAATGGGGTTTGCTTCGCAGTCTGAGTACGCGGTGCACATGGGTGTGCCCGATCCGGCAGCCGTCGAGCGAATCGTCGTCGATTGGCCCAGCGGTAGCACCTCGGAAGTCACCGGTGACACGGCTCGCGCATACATCGGCCACCATGTGTCTTGGACCGAGGGCTTGCAACCGATCATGTTGAAATGACCAGGGACACGAAAAGAGGATTGATGAAGCGCGGGTGGCTTGCGGTGCTGGTCGTCTTGGCTGGTCTTGCGGTCGTCGCGGGCCTGCGCGTCGGTTTGTTCGATCTGCCGTCAGTGCCGACTGGCATAACGCTTGCAGCATCAGGTCTGCATGGCCTTGATGAGTTGGGGCGACTCGACGAAGCACTGTACTCGTCATCAACTTTAGAGGCAGGTCTCTCACCTGGCGCGCGCCTGGTACGTCAGGGACTAATTGAAGTAGAGAGTGGACGGCCGCGGGAGGGGCTGGAGTCGATACGCAAGGGCGTTCGGGTCGAGCCACTCAACCTGGTGCTGGCGAACGCTTACCGCAGGTGTACGTTTCGCCTTCGCCGCGATGCGCTCAGTCTGTCGAATCAGGGATCCGCCCCGACACCGAACTTGCCGGACTATCTCGAAAAGGAGCCGATCGCTTTCTTTGACGAACTCGTGAAGTCAAAACCAAGCCGTGAAACGCGGCTCAGCCTTGCGCTGGCATGGGTGGATTTGATGCTTCTCTTCCCGGCGCTGGAGATCAAGGCTCCGGCCAGCGTGGAAAGCCTTCGCGTGCTCGACAAGTTGCTGGTTGGCGACGACGCATATTATGTCCCTGCGCTTTTTGCGCGGGGTCTTAATCATTTGCATCGTCCGGCACGGCTGGTCTGGCCCGAGGCTGACAAGACGCCGCCCGACGCCGCGGTGCAGGACATCGGCCGTGCTATCGCGGTTGGTCGAAAGTTTGGCGTGGGTTCACCGCGACTTCAGGCCACACTGGCGATCGCACTGGGCGATGCATACGTCAAGATCGGCAAGCCCGGCAATGCGCGGTCGTGGTGGCAGGTGGCT
>CAYXEY010000015.1:0-14303 GCA_964464105.1 uncultured Planctomycetaceae bacterium | reverse complement strand
AGGCGTCCGTGCGACGCCGCTACTCGTGGCACGATGAGGAGGTCCTCGATCGCCTCGAAGAGGATCTCGATCGCGCCCGGGCGGCGCTCGACGAGCCGATGACGGACTTGCGCATGATGTGGGGTTCGCCATGACGCCAACGGAAAAAAGCCGCCGCAGGTTCAGCGTCGTGGTTCCTTCGCTCAAGGATCCGCGCGTGACGGTCGCCGCCGCGCAGACTTTGTGGGTCGTGCTGGGTTCAACGACTTATTACTTCAATCGGGATCCGTGGCAGCTTGGCATCACCCTGGTCACGGCCTGCGGGCTGGACATGCTCATCGGGTTGATCGTGCGCCGCGAACTCATCGTACCGATCAGCGCCTATCTGACGGCCATGAGCATCGGAATCCTGTTGGAAAGTTACGACAATCGTATTTTCTTCGTCGCTGCCGCATGGGGCATTCTCTCCAAATACCTGATACGCAACCGCACGGGGCATTTCTTCAACCCGTCTAACTTCGGCCTGGTGATGGTGCTGCTCCTGTGTCCGCACATCGCCACGATCGCGCCGGGTTCGCAATGGGGCGCCGATTACCGTATTGCCATCGCCATCATCTGCCTGGGTCTGATGATGATGAAGCGTATTCGCCGGCTCGATCTTGCGCTGTCATTCATCGGCGGCTACGTGGTGATGAGCCTGATTCGCATGGCAGTGGGGCAGGGCGGGTTGATCTTCGCGCTCGGCCCGATGACCGGTGCGGAGTTCGCCCTGTTTTCATTCGTCATGCTGCCGGATCCGAAGGCCTCGCCGCCGGCGCCGCGAGGACGCATGGCCTGGGGCTTTTCCATCGCGGTGCTCGATGGCGTGATGCGGTTTCTTGAAATTCGGTACTCGCTTTTTTACTCGTTGTTCATCCATTGCGCGACCTTGCCGATCCTGCGCTTGGTCGCAGCCCGTCGCGGCACGCGCGAGGCTGAGCACTGGAAGTTCCTCCGCCTCAATTTCCGGCGACCGGCTGAGCCTGCAACGGAATCGTCGCCCGCGTCCGTGGCCATTTCCAGCGAACCGGCCTGACCCCGGAGAGTTGTGTCCATGCTCTCCGTGAGTCGTTTCGCCATTGATCATCCGAAGCGAATCATGCTGGCGGCGGCGCTGCTGGTCGGCGTGATCGCGCCCGGCATGGCGCGATTGAAGCTGCGAACCGATGGGCAGGCGTTGCTGCCGGTTGATGCGCCCGAAGTCGCGCAGGACCGGGCAATTCGGCGAGATTTCGGGCTGGCCGATTCGCTCATCGTGCTGATTCGCAGTTCCGCCCCGGAGGGAATCTACAACGCACAAACCCTTCGCCAGCTTGACGAAGTGACGCGGCAATTGCAGCGATTGGAGGGGCTGCGGAGCGAGGGTGTCATCAGCCTTGCGACGGAGAAGGGGCATCGCGTTCGACCGGGCACGCTGCAATTCCTCGGGCTGCTCGATCCGCTGCCGCAGACGTCCGCGCAACTGAACGAGCTGCGCGCCGACGTCAAGCGACTCCAGATTTACAACGGCACGCTGGTCTCCAAGGATGAGAAAGCGACGGCGATCTACATCGACGTGCCCGAGGGAGTCGATCGGCTGGCGCTGTGCAGCCGGGTGCAGCAGGTGCTCGATGGCGCACCATCCAACAGCGATGAAATGCACATCACCGGCGCCCCGGTCGCGGAATCGCTGCTGGGCATTCACATTCTCGAAGACCTGGGCGCGCCGATTTCGCGGATCGGGGCGGCATTCGCCTGGTCGGCCGATGAAGTGCGCGGACCAGCCGGGGGTTTCGATAATGTCCGGCTCTGGCTGGCGCGGCATGTCGGGCTGCTGCCCCTGGCCATCGGGGTCATGACGATTGTATTCCTTGTCGCGTTTCGCAGCGTCACCGCGGCGGCCTTCACCTGGGTTAAGGTTGTCTGCTGCCTGGCGATGGTCTTCGGCCTCATGGGCTGGTGCGGCGTGCCGATTTACCTGACCACCGCGGTCATCCCGGTCATTCTCACCGCCATCGGCGTCTCCGACGAGGTGCATATCTTCAATCGATTTGCCCGCAATCTTGTGCATGGCGGGCTGCTGCATCCTTCCGTGGATTCGTCCGATCGGCGTGGCCCGGCGCGTTCCGCGATGCTGGCCGCCATGACCGAAGTCTGGCGACCGGTCACCATGACGTCGATCACCACCGCGTTCGGGTTTCTTTCGTTTGTGCTGTCCCCACTTGCGCCGGTTCGCGCATTCGGACTGTTTACGGCGCTGGGCGCGCTGGTCTGCATGGGCTGGGCGCTGACCGCGACACCGGCCCTGGCGGTGCTGGTCGATCCGCGGCGTTTTGTCCGCACGGTTGGAAAATACGAAGCGGAATCGCCAGTTGCGTCGAGATCGGCGACGCTTCAAACCGGCGCGATGGCAATCCTCGGCAGAATGGTGATTGCGGGCCGACGCGTCGTGGTCCTGCTATTTGTCGCACTGCTGATCGTCGCGGCAGTTGGTATCCGCCGCATCGAAATCCAGGACAGTTGGATCGATGGGTTTTCGCCATCGAGTCGCTTTTTTCAATCGACGCAGCTCTTCAACGATCCATTTCTCGGCATGCACGCGCTTTACGTCTGCGTCGATACGGGAAACAAGCGACTTTCAGGCGTTCTTGACCAGCGCGAGATCGATCATCAGGTCATCAAGTTGCCCGGCGACCTCGTTCACGCGCCCGAATCGTTGCTGGGGCAATTGATTGAATTGCGCCGCACGACGCCGGCGCCGGCGATGTCTCGCCCGGTAGCGGCCATTCCCTATCAGTCAAGAATCGTGTCGGCAACGCGGGAAGGCGACCGGATCGCGGTCGGACTGGAGAAGCTCAAAGGCTCACCCCGATTCCGGCTTTACCTGGCGCCCGGCGATCCCGTTGAATTCGTTCTCACGCCACGTCGGCTGGCCATTCCGGAGACGCTGCGCATCCTTCGCGAGTTTGAGCAATTCCTCGCTGCGCATCCCGATGAGCAGGTTGGCGGGGCCCTTGGGCCATCCAGTTATCTTGAGACGACACACTACATTTCCCAGGCGCGGCGCGAGGGTTCGCGAAGGATTCCCAACGATGCGGACTCCATTACGCTGCTCTGGAATTCGTACGGAAGCATTCGCGGGACCGATCGGCTCCGCGCCGCGGTTGATCCCGATCTGGCTCGGGCGATCATCAGCGTCTACCTGAAGAACGCGAACTTCCGCGACACACAGCGGTTTATTGACGACGTGCGTCGATATCAGCGGGAGAAACTTGCGGCGCAGGGTATCGAGATCAGCTTCGCCGGAGACGTGGCCGCGAGCCAGGCCATGATCAGGGCCATCACGCATACGCAGATCAGCTCAATCGCACTGTCGATTCTCGGAGTATTCGCGTCGGCCGTGCTCGTGCATCGGTCGGTGAAGTGGGGACTGCTCTGTGCCTTGCCTTGTGCGTTGGCCACGCCCTTGACCTTCGGACTGATGGGCTTCGCGAATATTCCCCTGGGCGTTGCGACCTCCATGTTCGCGGCCATGGCCATCGGCATCGGCGACGACTACGCCATTCATTTCGTCGAGCGCTATCGCATGGCCCTGGCAAATGGGGCTTCGACAAGCCACGGCATTGTCGAGACCCTCCGTGCCGCAGGCCCCTCGATCATCGTCGACGCCCTCAGCGTGTCGCTTGGGTTCGCGATCCTGACGCTCTCGCAGGTTCCGGCCAACGCCCGGTTGGGCGTCATGATCGTGGCCAGCATCGTCACCTGTCTGGCCGCGACACTGCTTCTGCTACCCGCCGTTTGCTCCTGGCTGCGGGCGCCGAGCGGGCAGATGACCTGAATCATCGTTTTCTTGCTTGCCTGCGATATCGGCGCGGAGCATACTGCGCGCCAGTGCGGTCATTCCCCCGATCCGGTCAAGACAAGGAGCTACTTCATGAACGTCACTCGACGCGGCGCGGCGTGGTTGGTGCTTTCATTGGCAGGCGTCATCGGTTGCGGCGAGCGAACCGTGGACCTGTCCAAGATCCATCGTCCGCCACGATCGAATGAGATGTCGGCCTTCGATGTCTTCGTCGGCTCGTGGATCTGGCAGGCCGAGATGACCAACGCCGATGCGGCGCACAAGTCGTGGACCGGCACGGCAAACTGGCAATGGACGCTGGATCAGCAATGCCTGCATGGACAGCTCTCGGCCCGGAGTGGCGACGTGGCCTTCGACACCGCCGGCGTCTGGACGTGGGATGCCAAGGCCGGCAAGTACATCTGGTGGATGTTCAACAACTGGGGCTATCCGCAGCAGGGCACCGCAAAGTACGACGCCGTGAATCGATCGTGGACCCTGAACTACAGCGGCACGGGACTCGACGGCACGGCGAGCACCGGGCAGTATCGCATCAAGGTGGTCGACAACAACACCCTCGATTGGGAAATGACTGAATGGACCACCCTGCGGCTGGCGAAGAAGATGGAAATGAAGGGCACGTACACGCGCAAGAAGTAACGCCGAGAATCAGAATGTCCCGCCGATGGCCCGTTGAGGCGGGTCAACCGCAGCGGGACATTCTGATTCAACGAGCGTGTTGCAACCAGCCTTAGTTTTGTTCGCCGGCTTGTGCCGTCTTCTTGTTCTTTTCGTCACCCGCGCGGATCTTCACGAACTTGTCCGCACTGAGGTGCTTGCGGACCACGGCATTGACCTGCTCGACAGTGAGCGATTGCACGGTCGCCGCCTGGTCGGATGCGAACTTCATAGTGCGGCCGAGGTAGGTCTGCCGGGCCAGCATGTTGGCCAGAGCGCCTTCGCTGGACAATTGCATTTTGAGTTGCGAGTCGTAGCTGCTCTTGGCGTCATCCAGTTCGTTCTGCTGGATGCCATCCTTCAAGAACCGGGTAATCTCCTCGCAGGCCGCGGTCATGGCCTTGCCGGCGTTTTCGGGCGCGCAGATCGCGAAGACGAGTTGACTCGCGCTGCGATCCTGCGACTGCGGCATCATCATGGACGACACGCTGTAGGAATAACCTTCCTTCTGGCGGAGCCGGGTGATCAGGCGCGAGCCGCCGCCGGTTCCAAGGATGGCGTTGCCGATGGTCATGGCCGGGGCGTCGGCGTCGTCGTCGCGCAGCTCCATGGTTGTACCCATGAGCACGACGGCCATGGCCTTGTCGGGCGTGTCGATGATCTGCTCATCCGGTGTGACCGCGTGGTACGGCCGGGCGATGCGCTCGAACGGCTTGGGTGACTTCCAATCCGCGAGGATCTTGTCGAAGGCAGCCGTCAATGCCTTCGGCTCGAACTCGCCCACGGCTGCCAGCTCGCCGGCGCTTGCGCCGACGAGGTCGGCGTACACGCGCTTGATGTCTTCGAGCTTGACCTTGCGGGTGCGCTCGATGCGCTCATCGATCGTGGGGACATAGGGAATGTCCGATGGCTCGTAGGGCGACGTCTTTCGCTGCAGCGCGTTCATGGCCAGGGCCTGTGGCTCGGTGCGGCTGGCTTCGAGCCGGGTGAGCGATTGCTTCTGCAGCTTGTCGAATTCGGCCTGGGGGAAGGCGGGCTCGCGCAGCATCTCGCCGACCAGGGCCACAACCTCCGTCAGATTCTTGCCAAGTGTCTCAATGGAAACCGTGAGCGTGCCGGGGGTCGCTCCGCCGCCGCCGAGCATGCGCCCCGCGCGTCCTCCCATGCCGCCGCCGCCTGCGCCGATGCTGACATTCGCGCCGAGCTTATCGAGTGCGTCTTCGAGTTGGCGACGGGTGTGCTTGGCCGTGCCGCGTTCGATCAGGTTGGCCATCATCGACGCTGCCTCGGTGCGACCCTTCAAGGTCTCCTCGCTGCCATAGTGCAGCACCAGTTCGACGAACACGCGTCCACCACGGGTCTTCTTCGGCAGCATGGCGGTCTTGACGCCGCAGGCGAGTGCGCCGCGCTGGGTGCGCGATTCAACATTCGCGGGCGTCGGCTCGAAGTCCTCGCCTTGGGCCACTGCCGCCTGCCCCTTGTAGTCCTTCAGCACGAGCAGCACGTCTGGCGTCTCCGGCACGCGGGTGCGCTCCGGCTGCTTGGTGGGAATGAACGACCCGACCGTGCGATTGCTCGACTTGAGGTATTGGGCGGCAACGCGCTTCACGTCGGCCGGAGTGACCGCCTTCATGCGATCGCGATGCAGGAACAGCAGTCGCCAGTCGCCCTGGGCCGCCCAGTTGGAGAGCATGACCGCCACGCGTCCGCTGTCGGACATGACATTGTCGAATCGCTTGGCGAAGGCGTTCTTGCTGCGGGTGACTTCCTCTTCCGAGATGTCCTTGGCGGCAATGCCTTCGACGATTTCGATGAGTGTCTTACGTACGGCGTCCAGCGACTTGTCCGCCGGGATTTCGGCGCTGAAGGTAATGAGTCCGGGATCGAAGAGATCTTCGGCGCGAGCAGTGACGCGGGTCGCCATGTGGGTTTCAACCAGGGCTTTGTAGAGATGCCCCGTCTGGTCGGCCTGCAGGACGTCGGCCAGCACTTCCAGTGCGACCATGTCGGGATGCGATCCGGCGCAGATGTGATAGGCCGCGCCGAAGGCCTGCACGTCGCCAACGCGGCGGAGGATCACCTCGCGTTCGCCATCCTGTGTCGGCTCTACGGTGTAGGTTTTTTCGAGCACGCGGCTCGGCCTGGGGATGCTGCCGTACTTCTCGTTGATCTTCTGCAGTGTCTTTTCGACATCGAACTTGCCGGCGACGACCAGCATGGCGTTGTCCGGCTGGTAGTACTTGCGATAGAAGGCCTGCAGCCGCTCGATGGGCACGCGCTCGATGTCCTCGCGCGAGCCGATGGTGCTTTTGCCGTAGTTGTGCCACAGGTAGGCGGTCGACCAGATTCGTTCTTCGAGCACGCGCTCCGGGCTGTTCTCGCCCATTTCGAACTCGTTGCGCACCACGCTGAACTCGCTGTCGAGATCCTTCTTGGCGATGAAGCTGTTGACCATGCGATCGGCTTCGAGTGAAAGGCCGAAGTCGAGATTGACATCCGTCGCGGTCATGGTCTCGAAGTAGTTGGTCCGGTCGTAGTTGGTCGTGCCGTTGAAGGTCGCGCCGTGTTTGTCGCGCAGCTCCCGCCAGATGTCCGGGTGAGAAGGCGTGCCCTTGAACAGGAGGTGTTCAAGCAGGTGGGCCATGCCTGTCTCGCCATAGCCTTCGTGTCGCGAGCCGACGAAGTAGGTGCAGTTGACCGTCACGGTCTGCTTGGATTGATCGGGGAAGAGCAGCACGCGCATGCCGTTGCCGAGGCGGTACTCGGTGATGCCTTCGACCGAGGTGATCTTTTCGGGGGCCGAAAGCTTCGGCGTGTCGGCATGCAGGTTGGCGGCGATGAAACAGGCCGCGGCCAGAGAGATTCGAAGCACTGTCAATCGATGCAAACTCATTTTTTACCCTCTCCACTCTTTGAACTGCCGGCCTTCGCGAGCAGCAGCGGCAGAGGTGACGACGTCCTGCTGCCGCGAAACCGGCGAGACCTTTGAACTGCGGAATTGAACACGAGAATCGTACTTGCTGCAAAAAAAGACCGCAATGCGCGTTGTTTTGCCGGAATTCATAAAGGATTACAGCAAAAAAACTGTATAGTTTTGTCAGAATGTCCTTGAGGCTGGCCTGAGCCCATGCGGCATTCGGGAATACAGATATTCAAATACAGGGGACATGGGCGAGAGACTCGTACTGTTCGGCGTGTACGACCGCACGGTGCGCTTGCGCATGTCGGATCTGTAAAGCTGTATTAACGGGTTGTTAAGCCCGGCCCTACATAGTTCAAGTAGATCAAGTTCTGACAACTCATGGGATCGAGTGCGCCCCTGTCAAGCTGATTGGTCAAACGTAGTCTGTCGCGGTGCATTTTGAGGAGCTGGTACATGTTGCATTATCTCAAATCAATCTCCGGTCAATCCCTGATGGGAAGATGTCGTATCGTTCGAGCGGCACCGGTGATCCTGATGCTGATTGGTGCGGGTTGCATCACGATGCCGGCGGACATGCAGCGATTGCTCGGACTCAGAGGTCGCGGGCCAACCATTATTCCTCCGGCAGACATGACCGTCGAATGCGACGGGCAGGGCAATCAATCCGATTTGACCGCGTGGCTGGCGAGCGCGACATTTGGCGAAGGGTGTGGCGGAACAGAGGTGACGAATGACTTTTCGGCGCTCGCCTTGACCTGCGGTCAGGCCGGCAGTGCCACAGTGATCTTTACTGCCACCGACGATTGCAATAACACGGCGACAGCGTCAGCCACCTTCACCATCGCTGACACAATGGCGCCATCCTTGACAGTTCCAGCATCGATCAGCGTCACGTGCGGCGACGCGGGCGCCGCCACAACTCTTGCGAATTGGCTTGCCGCTGCCTCTGCTTCCGACCTGTGCGGTACGGCAAGCATAGCGACGGCGCGCACGCTGCAACCCGGCGCCTGCACCGCGACCATCACATGGACTGCGACGGATGCCTGCGGCAATGGAACCAGTCTGGCGTCCACCTACACGACGAATGGCGATACGACAGCGCCCACCATGACGTTGGCAGGCGATGCGTCCGTCACCGTGGAATGCGGCAGCGCATGGGAGGATCCTGGTGTGACCATCGCAGATGACTGCGACGTCCTGATCCAACCGCTCGTGACCGGTAAGGTGAATCTGCATGCCCCGGGCGACTATGTGCTGACGTATTCGGCGGTCGATGCGTGTGGCAATACCGGGCCGACCCTCACGCGGAATGTGACGGTTGTCGATACGACACCGCCGGTGATCACACTGAAGCCCTCCATTCGATTGTGGCCTCCCAATCATCAGATGCATGCATTGACGCTCGCCGACCTGGCGACGGTTACGGACCAGTGTGAAGGCACGCTCGATCCGAACGAGGCCGGCACGATACTCGAGATCTACAGTGATGAACCCGATAACGCCAATGGCGATGGCAACACCACGGGCGACATCGCGATTGTGAATCAGCACGCGTTTAATCTGCGAGTCGAACGCCAGGGCGGCTCCAACGGGCGGGTGTACGGCGTTCGCTTCGAGGTAAGCGATGCGTCAGGCAACACGGCCGAAGCGACAGCCCGCGTGCAGGTGCCGCATGATCAGTCAGGGAGCGATGCAGTCGATGACGGACGCAGTGCCGGGCAGGTTGTGACGCCCTAGCGTTACATCCTCTCGCAACGAGGCGATCACTGTGCGGACGAAGCACCAGCAACATTGCGTCGCTGGAGCGAAAGCAGCGCCAGCATGCCGGTTGCGCTAAAGGCCGCGGCTATGCCGAATGCGGTTGCCGCCTGTCCGGCCTCCAGGAGCAGGCCGACATATAGACTCGATGCCATGTCGCCCACGGCGTTTCCGCATGCGAGCACGCCGAGGCCGAGGCTTCGTTGCTCGCGCGAAAGTGTCTCCGCCACGACTGCCTTCTCGATCGTTTCTTGAATTGAGATGTATACGCCGGAGAGCACCACGGCGACAACCACCACGCCGATCGAGCCGCTGCCGGCCATCAACAACCCATTGACGAGTACGCCGATTGCATATCCAACCAACAGCACGCTTCGCTTCGAGCGCCGGTCACCCAGATGCCCAGCCGGATAGGCGGCCAGGGCCGCGATGATGTTGTGACCTGCGTAGAGCAGCACGGACATGGAGAGCACGCCATCGGCAGCCAGATCGAGGCCGAGACTTTTCGCCGCGATCCAGATGAGGAAAGTGCGCGAGAAGTCGCCCATGCCGAATAGCATCACGACGGCCAGGAACTGCCAGAAGGCGCGCGGCAGTCGAACAGGTGTGTGCGGCGGATTCGGAGCCGGATGACTCGACGATGCGCCGCCCAAGCGATCGCGGGCAATAAACAACATCGACCCCGCGGCGAGCAGGCCGGGCACGAGGGTCCACAGGATCAGGTTTTGGAATGAGATGCCGAGCGCGATCGCGCCGGCGGCGATCAAGGGGCCCAGCACCGCGCCGAGCATGTCGCCGGTGCGTTCGAGTCCGTAGGCGCGGCCATAATGCGTCGCTTCGACTTCGTCGGCGAGCATGTAATCGCGCAGTGGAGAGCGAAATCCGCGTCCGATCCACGCCGACGTGCGCAGCGAGACAATTGTCGCGGCCGTATGGGCGAGACCGATTCCCGCTGTTGCCAGCGATGTGATCGCGTAGCCGAGCGCGGCCCAGGGTTTCTTGCGCTGCACGCGGTGGCCCAGGTAGCCTCCGCCGAGCTTGGCGAAGCTGACGAAGAAATCCGCGGCGCCTTCGATCATGCCCAGCGCGGCCGGGCCCAGTCCGATCGACGCGAGGTAGAAGGGCAGCACTGCGGTGGCCATTTCGTGGCTGACGTCGGAGAAGAAGGTCGCCAGGACGATGCCGAGGATCGTCCGCGTGATCCAGTGGCGCGGGGCGGGTGGGGATGGATTGGCAGTTGTGGTCATTGATTGAAGGCCGATGTCGAAATCAGCTCAATATCATTCGCCGCATAATTTGCGGTGAATAGGGCGGCTAATCGCCGCAAGTTTGATCTTTGATGCGGATTTTCTGGGTTTCAAGAAGGCCACGCTATCGATCAGGAATAAGGGTTTCGTGAGCGATAGGAGGCGATTCTATCGCTCATGAGCCGTCGGTGTTGTCTGCTGGCCTGCATTATCGGATCCTATCGGCGTGACATGGAAGGGCGCTTCCAGCTTGATGTGGGTACGTTTGAATTGGTATGCGAGCTATGAAGTTTCGGTTCAGGACCATTCGTCGCGTTGTGGGCATAGGCTCGCTCATGCTTTTTGCGATTGCCTTCGTCGGGTGCGATACGACCAGTTACAGGGGCTTTGACTATCAGGGCGCCGCGTTTCGTCTGACGATTGTGTTGGAGGCGATTGATCTTCAGATTGAACGGGCTGCCCGTCCGGCCGGCTGGACCGTGATCGATCACGTGTCGAGCAAGATCAACGGGTTGGCGTATTGGAACCCGGTGTTCACTGCCGATCGGGTCATGGTGCCGTTTGCCCATATCGGCGTCGTTGCGATGCTCGTCGCGATCGCGTGCCTCGTGCCGGACGTTCTCCGAGCACAGAAAGAGTCTAATCGCAGGTCGAAGGGCCAATGCGTGGGCTGCGGATACTCACTTAAAGGGAACATGAGCGGCGTGTGTCCGGAGTGCGGGCGAAAGAGCGTGGCTTCGGACTGTCATCCTTGGAAGCCGGGGGCATTTGATGATAGACTGACGTCGTGAAATGCCGTGCGCTGACAATGTGCCGCCTCAAATGGCTTCTCTTAATCTGTGGCCTCGTTACCAGCGGCGCATTCGTTGCCAGTCACTGGTGGTCAATCGGATACTGGTCCAAGGGCTCCTCTTTGCAGCCCATCGTACAAACTGGACTATGGAACTCCGCGGTCCAAATGAGCATCCGGGCTGCACCGCCTGGAGAGTATTGGCTGCATCCAATTCGCGTGGATGCTGGATTCGATCATGGTCCAATCGTGCCCAGATACCGAAAGTGGAACTTTCGGCTCCCGTATCGCCTTCCACGAGATCAGCTCATCATCGATGATCCTGTTGGAACGTTTGAACAGATTGCATTTGACACATTTGTAATTCCCATTTGGCTTCCCCTGCTCGTGCTTTCAATTTCCACAAGTCTGCTTTGGCTTCACGATCGGCGCGTATTGCCCGGACATTGCCGCCGATGCCGCTACGACCTTACCGGCAACACCAGCGGCGTGTGTCCCGAGTGCGGTTTTGCCGTACCCAAGTTGGCATCTGTCCAGAGTGAGACTTTGTCGGCATGACCAAGCGGTTTCGCGTCACCTGTAAATGTATGGGGGCCATCGCGCTGCTGGCATCGATCTCTGCGTGGTGGTTCACGCACCTTTATCGAGGCTGGGGATATGTAGAGGGAGTCTATGAATTCGGCGACGGGGTCGTGGGAATTTACTGCGCACCGTCGAGGCTATTATCAATTCGGGACACACATCATTATCAGGTGCGCGACACGGGAGACTGGAGATTCCGTTGGCCCAGCCTCAAGTCGTGGGTCGAAACCAAACCCATTTATGGCACGAAGTATGTATGGCCCGGAAAACCCACGCGCTATGTCAGCATTGAGTTGCCAATGTGGCTGCCGACGTTAATTTCGAGCTGCCTCTGCCTTTGGTTCTGGCGAACGCCGCGATTGCGCGTCCGCTCTGGCCATTGCCTCGCGTGTAATTATGACCTCACGGGCAACACCACTGGCGTATGTCCGGAGTGCGGGCGACGAATTTCGCGAACCATTCACCTCCATCCCTCGTAAGGGCTTCCATGCGTGGCGCATGTATACTATTCAGACTCGGAGTATCGACATGCACCAGTCGTCCAGTACCTTCGGTTTCACAGAATTATTCAGAATCGAGATTTGCGCTATCTGTCTGATTGTAATCAGCGCAAACCGCCCTCTCTTCGCCGAACCGCAGTCGTTTATCGGTCTTGGCGCTCTTCCAACAAGCACACTACCTAGTGTCGCGATCGATGTATCGGCAGATGGCTCAGTAGTAGCAGGGATGTCAAGAAAGTCCAGCTCCCCGTTTACGACCTGGGATGCCTTTCAGTGGACTCGCGAAGGCGGATTGATTCTGTTGGGTGAACTTCCGGGCGGCCAGACATCCAGCCGACCTTATGGGATTTCTGCGGACGGGACCACAATTGTGGGAGAAGGCAATTCGGAGGCTGGCCGAGAGCCATTTCGATGGTCACTGTCGTCGGGAATGGTTGGATTGGGGGGACTGCCTGGCCAAGCTGTGAATGGAATCGCTCGATCAACCTCAGCAAACGGCGACGTTGTCGTCGGCCAAACACGTATCGGCGTCTCGGGCACTATGGCCTTTCGATGGTCCAGTGGCACCGGAATGGAGGCGCTGGGTGATCTTCCCGGTGGGGCTACATTTAGCGCAGCTTTTGATTGCTCTGCTGACGGCACCACCATCATAGGCTCCAGCGCTTCAGTAAATGGCAATGAGGCATTCAAGTGGCGGGCTGATAGCGGCATGGTCGCACTTGGAGACTTGCCTGGCGCTTATTATTTGAGTACGGCATATGCCACGACGCCGAACGGAGACTTCGTCGTTGGAAGTAGCTCATCCGAGAACGGAACATCAGGAAATCGATTAGAGGCCTATCTTTGGAGCGAGCAGGCCGGAATGATAGGACTTGGCGATCTTCCAGGCGGAGAGTTTGAAAGTAGTGCATATGACGTTTCAGCAGATGGCTCGGTGGTGGTTGGGGCAGGCCAGACAGATTCCGGTTATCGAGCATTCATTTGGAAAGCAGACACCGGACTGCGAAACCTTAAGGAGGTGCTCAGCTCCGATTTCGGTCTGGAGCTTGCCGAATGGGAGTTAACCCGCGCAAATGCAATAAGCGATGATGGATTGACCATTGTTGGCGAGGGCATCAACCCTGATGGCCTAACTGAGGCGTGGGTTGCGCATATTCCTGAGCCGTCCACAAGTGGGCTGATGGTTGCTGGGATCATTGCTCTGTTCGCGCGAAAATCGCGAAGTCGCACGCCTGGATGAGCATACAATCGCTCGCGCAATCGCCTCTATCTGCTATTCGCCATTCACTATTCACGTCTACCTTGAAGCGTTTCCTCACCTTCCCGCGCTTCCGGCAATCCAAGTGCGGCGTGCGCCCAGCGTGACGGCACCTTTACGCCGAGATCGTTGACCGCAGTTGCCAGCACGTCGGCGAGTTTCTTCGGCTCGTTCGATAGATCGACGATCCTGCGAAAGTGCGGGACCGGGGCGTCGGGGCCGAACTTCAATCTTGTCATTGGCGTGAGCAGATCGCGGCGAATGGTCCTCGCCTCTTTGCGGATGTCGTCATCGCGGATGTCGCGGCGCACTTCGGCGTGGGCCGTGGCGGCGCCGAGCGTGGCACGGACGCGGGCCGTGTCCGTGGTCAGCGTCTGGCCGAGCCAGGCCTTGCTGATCTCGCGATCGAAATAGACGCAGAGGTTCTCGTAGAGATTCGTCTCGCCGGGCACGCGCGACTGAATCACTTCGACCTCAACCGCCTTGGAAAAAACGGCGGTCGCATCGGCCCCGAGCTGCTTGAGCATGGTGAGCAGTTCCTTTTTCTCCTCGGGCGTGGCGTTCGGAGCATAGCGGGCGATCCGCACCGGCATGCCGAAGACTTCGGCGAAGATCAGCCAGTCCTTGATGGCAAAGTGCTTGGCGAGATAGGCCAGCGCAGTCACGCGGCCGAGTCCACCGCGCGAAGGAATGCCGCTGATCGCGTGCGGACGATGCACGATGAACTTG
>CAYXEY010000014.1:10337-24721 GCA_964464105.1 uncultured Planctomycetaceae bacterium | reverse complement strand
CAGGGCGACAATGTGAGTATGGGCACCGGACTGCTGAATCTTCTGGGCGATCGCTTCCATGATCGAGGGATCGAGCGTTCGGCCGAAAACCAGGAACAATTCATCGGGTCGCCATGAGGCGCCGGCCGATGCGGCGGCCACCAAGTCAGTCTGACCCCGTGCAAACTGACCATAAATGGTTGATCGCAGGCTTGCGGTGGTCAGTTCGATGGTCGCCATGGTCTCCACGAGCGTGGGATCGGACTCGGTCGCCAGTGAGACACCGACATTGCGGCTCTTGGCCTGCATTTGAATGGCAAAGGCCTCGGTCAGGATGGCGACGCCGTCCACGCGGTCTCGCATTTCTGCATCTGCATCGATCACCACGGCGACGAACTGCCCGGCCACGGGGACGTTCAGGAATTTTGAATGGGCATTCAGGCGGGGGCCGTCATTTTCTTTGGAGATGGCGACGACGGTGTCCACCTCCTCGTTGGCGTCATTCTGTGCAAGTTGGATGTTTGGAGTCGGAGTATCGGACCGGCTCCAAATAACGATTCCGATGGCCAGCACGGCCGCCAGGGCACTGCCGGCAATAAGAAATCCGCGGCGACTCGCAAGACCTGTGCGCGGGCTTCGTTCTACTTTCTTGGGGGCCGGCTTTGGGCGCGTTCTGGATGCAAGGGGAGGATTGACCGGTCGAGCGCCTGCTGAATTGGGCTTGGACGAGATGGGAGCGCGAACATCTTGTGAGGCCTTGCAGAATTTGCAACGGCAGCGCGCACCCGCGAAGGCGTCGTCCAGTTCCAGCGCCTTATGGCACTTGATGCACTTTATGCGTATGGGCATAAAGGCCGCTCCCACGTCCAACCAGTTCGCACCTGCTCCGACCCGAATGATCGGAGACATGGGTCTATTGCTGCCGCTTTACTCGATCGGACGCCGGGCAGAATTATAGGCGCAGGAACTCGATCGTTACCCGGATAGGTCGGCTGGGCTGGGCGGCAGCATCAGTGACCCGGTACCCAAATATACATGAAACGCGGCTCGGTTGTAAACAGCTCGGGCAACGTAACATTGAACAAATTAAGAGTTTGCGGCGATTCGGGCTGCGCCTGTGAATAGATGTTTGGCGACCACTCGCCGGGACGGCGATAGGCGACGGTATGGGCGCTTGTGATATTTGCCCGTTGCTTGGCGACGGTAATCGCGTCATGCAGAGTCCCGATGCGGTCCACCAGTCCCGCCGCCAGAGCCTGTTCAGCGCTGTAAACCCGCCCGTCCGCTAGAGTTCGGACCTGGTCCTTCGTCAGCTTTGGGCGGCCAGTCGCTACGGCATCCACGAATTGTTCATAGAAACCATCGACCAGTTTCTGGAAGAGGTCCCGCTCCTCCTGCCGCATCGGCCGAAACGGCGTGCCGGTGTCCTTGTGTGGGCCGGACGTAATGGCGTCGGCGGTCATCCCCAGCTTGGCCATCGACCCGGAAAAATTGAACATCTGCATGATGACCCCGATGGAGCCGGTCACGCTGGTCCTCTGGGCGATGATCTCATCCGCTGCACACGACAAGTAATATCCACCACTCGCCGCCACGTCCTGAAACAGCGCGATGACGGGTTTGCCGGTCTTCTTCTTGAAGACGTTGATCTCGCCATAAAGCGTGTCGCTTGCGGTGACCGTACCGCCGGGGGAGTTGACGCGAATGATGACCGCCTTCACGCGGTCGTCGCGTTGGGCCGCCGCGAGCTTTTCCACGAAGAGCGAGACGGGGTTTTCACCTTCTGAAAGCAGGCCGGGCTTGGGGCCGTTCATGAGTACGCCGGAGATGTCCAGGATGGCGATGCGATTGGACGTGAAATGCTCATCGCGATCGACGATCTTCTCTCGGAGCGTGAGATCGGCGGGGACCGGGGTGATCTTGATGCCCCCCGGGGCACCGCACCCTGCGACCACGAATACTGAAAGTGCGACGCAGGCTTGGCGAACGATCGAAAGTTGGGGCATGAATAACTCCACCTAATGCTACTCGGTTTCGAGCACTTCGATTTCGAGGCGGCCGATGAGGGGCAGCAAGGCTCGAACGGAATCGATCAGTCCCTCGTCGTTTAGCGGCAGCAGGCTGACCGCGATGTGCGTCGGAGCGCAATCGGTCTGGCGCATGGCGGCGTCGAGGTCCACCCATTTCCCGTTGATGTAGACTTGCGTCCACATGTGGTAGCCGAATTGAAGGCCCTGAACTTTGAAGCCGGCGGGGATGTCGATGAGGCCGCTGGCGCCTCTTGCGGGAATCCCGACCGCCCGGGCCAGCGCGGCCAGCAGCACGCCGTGTTCGGTGCAATCGCCGCGCCGGTTCTTAGCCACTTCGGTCGCCGTGGCAAAGCCCACGCCCAGGCTCTTTTCGGTGATGTATTTGGTCACGAACTTCCGCAGGGCATCCGCCTTGGCAACGGTGTCTCTTTCCTCTCCCACCGCACGCTTGGCCAGTCGCTTGATGAGCCGATTGTTGATATCGAGGACTAGCGAGGGCTTCAGATAATCGGCCTGCTGTTCACTTTTATCCTTCGACGTTTTCAGCTTGTCCCAATCGGTTCGCGCGACTTCAAGCGTCGCCTCATGGTCGCTGATCCGCTTGAAGGTCTGCATGTCGGTGTTGGGAAAATTGGGCAGCTTCATCTTCGCATCGGCCGGTACGCGCAAGCGATACTTCACGCGCCTGGCCTCTTTCGCCACCGTGCCCTTCGCCTTCACAAAGGTCTGCAGGAACATCTCCACCGGGGCGCCCGTCGCCATCGCCTTTTCGCGAGTTGACTTGAATACTGACGCCTTGATGATTCCAAGGTTGATGGTGGTGACCACGGGTTCGGCGTCGTCATTCACCCAACTGTCGCTCGTCAATTCGGTCGGAAGTGCTGCCGCCATCGGGCCGGCGTTGTCGCCGATCCGCAATGTCGCGGTGACATGGTTGAGCGTCTGCTTGATTCCGAGCACATCGACTTCCTCCCTGCCGATTACGCTGATCTTCGTTTCGACTGGCCCGTCAGGTCGGATGGACGCTTCGTAGGATTTGAGCGTGTATGTCGTCCCGGGGGCCATTCCGCGCTTGCGCTGGTCCAGCATCTGGCCCCAGGCCAGCCTCGTCTCGGGATCCCAGTTGTACTGCTTTTCGTGTCGCGCTCCGGCCTGTTCCTCGACATATTTCAATTTGCCATTCTCGATCGTGCCGGAAATGGTGGATGGCATGGCCCCCAGCGTCTGCACTTGCTTGAAGGCCAGCGCCGAGCCGTCGAGGGTCTCGCGATACTCCTGATTGATGCTCATGCGGATCTCGGTGTCGGCCCGGCTCAGTTCAATGAGGATGGACGTCTCGGTCTTGATCTCGTCACCGTTGCGGCGCATCAGGGAATGCATGTGTCCGCAATGCTGGCCCTGCATCTGGATGATGAACCAGCCTTCGTCGAAGACGCCTTCGGCGGGCAGGCCGGCGGGCTGCTTGGTTGCGGCCGGCTCGGCGCGAACCGAATGTGCAATTGAGAAGACGAACAGGAGTGTCAGGCTTCGTGAAATAAAACGCATCGACGATTCTCCGGATGCCGTCACGGCCCGACTTTGCCGGACGGTTCATGAGTGTAGAGGCAACGGGACACTGCGTGCCACGGGCCTCGGAACTAATAAATCAGACACGGTTGTGCCGCAGGCCTACTGGATTAGCGTCGGCGGTCGGGCCGCCTTTCGTGCACTGATTGACCGATTGGCCGGGGGCGATAGGATACGTCGCGATGCAGACATGGAAGTCTTATTACCGGCGGCACGCTCTGGCTTTGCCCATTCTCTTCGCGGTTTCATTCTCCACCGGTTGTCACAAACCCGCCCCGCCCCAGGGACCGACCGCCGAGTTCATCGAACATGAGGACGTCGACCCGCTCTGGCAGGCCACGCAATCAGTCCTGCGCAAGCACGATTTTCAGATCGACCGGCAGGATCTCGCGGCCGGCGTGATCGAGACGCTGCCGACCACGAGTCAGCATTTTTCCGAGTTCTGGCGGCAGGACGTCGCCGACCCGTACAGCTTCGGCCAGGCCACGATGCACACCATGCAGCGGAAGGCGACGGTGCGGTTCATTCGCACGTCATCGGCGCGGAACTGGGCGGTGGAAATGCAGGTGGATGTGTATCGGCTTTCCACGCCCGAGCACCAGGTGACGTCGGCGTCGAGCGCGCTGCTGGCCTTCTCCGGCGGCTTGCCGACGGCGACGGGGCAGGTCGGCGTGAATGCGTCGAAGCAGCGCGAATGGGTGCCGCTGGGCCGCGACGGAGAGATGGAATCGCGACTGCTGTCGCAGATTTTCAAGGCTGCCGGCCGCATGCCGATCGCGATGAATGATGAGGCCTATGCCGCGCCGGTGGACACTACGCCTGCGCCAACTCCGGCGGCGTCACCCATGTCACAGCCGCCGCAGCCCACGCAGCAACCCCGCACGCCTGATCCGATCGAGGACGACGGCGCGTTGATCCCGTTGCGATAATGCTCTGATCGCATGTTGCACTCGCCTGGTCCTCGGCACAGCAAATTGGTTCTGCAGGCGCTTCCGGACATCAATAAACTCGACTAATGTATCAGCCATGCGTCCGAAACGGCCGCCTTTGAAGGCTTCCTTTCTTGCGCCTGCCGCGCGCACGACGCGCATCGTGGCGACGGCGGCATGTCCCGATTGCAAATCGACGAACATCAAGTTTCTTCTGAATGCGAACACGTGCGAGCTGGTCCAGATGCTGGACCACACGATGATGAAGTGCGGAGGTTGTGACGCGGAGTTTGCCGCGGATTACGTTGCGGCCCTGGCAGCGCTTGCGACGAAGAACCCGTCGGGAACCATCAGCGAAGATCTCGTCTGCCCCGAATGTCGCGGCACCATTCAGGGGCAGCGCGCCGGCACGCCGTGCGGCACATGCGGGAGCTTGATTCCCGAGCACATGGCTATGAGCCGGCGGATGTCGCAGGGCGTCAATCCCTGGCGGTTCATCATTCCTGCAATGCTCGGGGTTTTGATCCTTGGGGCAGTCTACATGTTCGCGCCGCCATTATGGAGCAAGGTGTCGTTGTTCGGCGTCTTTGCTTTGCTTGAATTATGGCAGGGCATTTACGGATTGGCGACGCGGCGAATCGAACAACGCAACGGGAGAACACTCACAGTTCATCGGGGCGCCAAGGCTGTGCTGATTTCAATAGCACACTTGTTCGCCGCCGCAGTCTTGGTAGGTGTCGCTTGGGCGGTCCATGGCGGAGTATTTGATCGCATGAAATGAACTCATGGATGGTGCGCGTAGTAGCCGGCGAATTCCCGAAAAGGCGTGGCGATGACCCGCCCTACGCACTGTTCGCAATAGCCAGGGGGAAAGAGCTTACCCAAGGCTCCTAGTTTATCCATCGTTTCTGCGCAACCCGAAAAGTCGCAAGTCTTCCGGTCTTATTCCCTTGCTCTTCGCCCAAGTCGTTTGGCAAAGGAATTCTCTTTGCTTTCGCTGCCAAATCGGGATGAAAAAAAGATGGGCGGCCACCAGGGGCAACGCGAGCGACAGCGTCAATGTCGTCGGCTTCATAACCACGAGGCTGATAGGAATCGCCGCGGAAATGGCTGTCCAGACTCCATAACCCATCCCGCGTGTAGTTACAGCTGACTTCTCAGCCAGTGTCATGTGATCACAAATCTCGCGGGTGCTCGCGGACTGGAATGGCGACCAGGTTTTCCATGACATGTTTCAAGTCTCCTGGTATTGGTGTTTGATCGTTCAAGCAACTTGCATCATGAACCCGTTCGCAGCATCTGCCGAACGCGATTCCCGCAAAGCACGATGAGATAAAGCCCGCCCGCCAGCATGATTGTAGTCGCCCCTGTGGGCCAGTCGGGCGCATAACTGGCGGCGAGGCCGGCGAAATTCAATACGGCGGTCAATATCACCGACAGCACCATCATGTGCCAGAGCTTGCGCGAGAAGTGTCCGGCCACCGCCGTGGGCAGCGTGAGCAATGCGATCACCAGCACGATGCCGACGACCTGCGAGAGTACGACGACCGTCAGCGCTGTCAGGCAGAGCAACAGCAGGTAATAGGTTTCGACCGGTACGCCGCGGAGGCGGGCGAACTCCTCGTCGAAGCATACTGCCATGAATTTGTTGTAGAATAGAAGGCCGAGGCCGAGGATGAGTGCGTCCAGCCAGATCAGCAGCCAGACGTCCGAGGCGCGGGGCATGATGATGCTGCCGAACATCATGGCCATGAGGTCCTGGGTGTAGCCGGGCGTCTTCTGAATGAAGAGCACGCCGATGGCCATGCCGATGGCCCAGATCGCGCCGATGACCGTATCCTCGCGCTGCTTGGCGCGGAGGCTGACCCAGCCGATGAGCAGGGCCGAGATCATCGCAGCGGCGATGGCGCCATGCAGCGGCTTGACGCGAGTCCATCCCCACACGACTGCCATGTACTGCGCCGCGCCCATGCCGCCGAGCACGCTGTGCGAGACCGCCCCGGCGACGTAGGAAATGCGACGGGTGACGACATAGGTGCCGATCACGCCGCAGGCCACGCTGGAGAGCAGGCCGACGATTACGGCGAGCTGCATGAACTCGTGGCGGGCCAGGGCTGCGAAGAACTCACTCATGGGATGCTGTCTCCCACGCGAGGGTGCCATGCCAACGGTCGTTTCGTCGGCATGCGTGTCATCAGGTGCGTGCGCCGTGGGTGCCACTGGCGGCTTGACCGCCAGTGTGATGACGAGTCGGCCCTGTGCTGCAGAGAAGTGTGCTCAGTTGAACACACTCTCGAATGCCGCACTGGCTGACGAGCAGCCAGTGGCACACTCCCATCAACTGTGCAATCAATGATGATCATGTCGCACCCTGCGGAACTGTCCGCCATAGAGTTCGACGATCTGTTCGTCGGTGGGATGGAGACACACGTGTCGATTCACGCAGACCACGGTGCGCACGAACTTGGACACGAAGCCCATGTCGTGCGAGACGAGGATGACGGTGAGCCGCTCGGAGAGCCGCTTGAGCAGGGCGTAGAACTCGTCCTGGGCGTTGGCGTCGAGGTTGGCGGTCGGCTCGTCAAGCAGGAGCAATTCGGGATTGGACGCAAGGGCCCGGGCGATGAGCACCTTCTGGCGCTGTCCGCCGGAGAGTGCCGACAGCGGTCTTGATCGCAGTTTGTCGAGGCCGACATCGTTCAGCGCTTCGAGCGCAAACCTGCGATCCGTCGTCGTGTAAGGTCCAAAGGCACGGCCCTGTCCCAGCCGGCCCATGAGCACCACGTCGATCACATCGACGGGGAACTGCATGTCGAGGTGGACGTGCTGCGGCGTATACCCGATGCGCGGACGGGCCTCGCGCGGCGTGACGCCGAGGACCCGGACCGTGCCGGTCTGCGGCTCGATGAGGCCGAGCAGGAGCTTTAGCAGGGTGGTCTTGCCGCCGCCGTTGGGGCCGATGATGGAGACGAGGTCGTTGGGCACGAGCTTGAGATCGACATCGCGCAATACCGGCTCGCCGCCGTATCCAAAGGTGAGCCCTGCAATTTCAACTGCGGGCGTGGGGCATTCGTGGAGGTTCGCAGCATCGCCGGCCGGTAAGCCGTGCGAAGTGTGCGAGCATTGCGAATGGTCGTGGGGTGCGTGCAAGGGGTCGTCCTGTCCTGTGGTCATCGTTTCGGAATGAGTATTGCTTGTGTACCTGTGCTTCAAGTAGCGCGACTACGAGGGTGCGTCTCCGCGCGCATCCACTGCCTGAAGCAGCGGCACACCATGGTTGCTCCTCAAAGCCGCTGAGATCTTTTCCGCCATGTCGTTCAAGTTAGCCAGATAGTCGGGGGCCAGGTCGTCCATCGGCATGACCGCGCCGCCGATGGCCTCGGCCACGGCCTCGGCGCATTTCGAGGGGAACTGCGGCTGCACGAAGATCAGGTTCACCCCGGACGCCTTGGCGCGATCGATGAGCGCGACCAGTCGCCGGGCCGACGGCTCCTTGCCGGCCTCTTCGACGGGCGTCTGAATGAGTCCGTAGCGATCGGCGAAGTACCCGTAAGCGGGATGGAAGACGAAAAATGTGCGGCCCCTGAAAGGGGCGAGCGCGGCGGCGATGTGAGCGTCGGCGGCGCGGAGGTCCGTGGAGAGAGCGGCGAAGTTGCGCTCAAAAACGGCGGCATGCCCGGGATCGGCGACGATCATCGCATCGGTCATCAGCCGCGCCTGCTTTTCGGCATAAAGCGGATTCAGCCAGACATGCGGATCGGGCGCGCCGCGTTCGTGATCGTGTTCGTCATTCGCATGATCGTGTCCCTCATGGTCATGATCCGCATGATCGTGGTAGTCGCCGGCGGCATGATCGTGCTCGGCATCGGCCGAGTGGTCGTGTCCGCAGTCCTCGCCCGGTCGCAGGGTCAGCTCGGCGGTCGTATCGACGAAGCGCAACAACTTGAAGGTTGGACTGAGCTTCTCGACCAGCGTCCGTTCGAAGGGGATCGCGGTCGTGAAGTAAATGCGGGCGTGGCTCAGGGCCGTCATCTGCCGGGTGGTCGGCTCGAAGACATGCGGCGACTGTCCGGGGCCGACCATGACTTCTATGTCGAAGTGCTCGCCGGCGATTCGCTCGGCCAGGTAGGCCTGTGGCAGCACACTGACGAAGAGGCAGGGCTTTTGAATTTCCAGAGTGGAAGAAGCGGCGTATCGATCACAGGCCTGGCCAAACACAATCAAGGTCGATGCCATCACAATCGCGCCGCAGGCCTGGCGTTTCGAGTTGACAAGGCTGTTGTGCAACATGAGACGAAACTCGAATCTGAGATTTGAAATCTCAAATTTGAGATCTGAAGTCTCAAAGGGGAGACTTCAGACCGGTGGGATGGCGAGTCCCGGTGTGTATTACATTGTAACACAGCAATGGGTTCGCAAGAAACTCAATAATTCGCCGGGCGCCCTCGCCCGCATTAACATCCGTGTTTGCAGATGGTTATGGCGATTCAGATAGGCCGGTCTGGTTGGGGCTCCCGACCGACATTGCCAGCCAGGCCCATTGCCGACTTCTTCGGGATTTGCTACCTTATGCGGCTCGCGCGATTCGCCGGACGGCATTTCGCGGCACAAGAGAATCAGGCGACTCCATGGCCGACGCGATCAGCCCCGACTTGCTCGACATCTTGGTCTGTCCGCAGAGCCATGCCAAGCTGGTGCAGTCGGGCGACTGGCTGTACAGCACGGACGCGGGCACGCGGCGGCGGTATCCGATCCGCAACGGCATCCCGGTGATGCTGATCGACGAGTCCGAGGTCGTCGGCGACGAAGAGTTCAAGAAGGTCATGCAGCAAAGGTGAGGCACGATGGCGTTTTATGACACCAAGCCGCGGTTCGGCGGCAAGAAGGACAAGAAGGGCGGCCCCGGCGGCGCGGCGGCCGACAAGAAGAAGAAGCGGCTGCCGGTTCAGCGGACGCGGTTCAAGGATCGCGGCGGCGACGACTGGGTCGGCCCGATCGTGGACTACAAGGAGCTGGAAGTGCTCCGCAAGTGCATGACCTCGAGCGGCAAGATCATGTCCCGCAAGCGCGCCGGCACCAATGCCCGCGAGCAGCGCGACATCCGCCGCGCGGTCAAGCATGCCCGGTTCATCGGCCTGCTGCCGTTCACGGGTGGATGATGCGATCTTCTCGACCGACCATCGCGGCATTGCTCGCGTTCGCGTCGGTCGCGGGATTCGGATCAAAGACCCTGGCGGACGGCGTGAAGACGCCGCCGGTATTTCGGTTTGAAAATGAAGATCGTCGTCTGAGCGTGGAAGTGCTCGACGACGATCTTTTTCATTTTGAGTATCGCATCGACGGCAAAACGCAGACCGGGGCGATTCCGATTTCGCCGATGGTGGTGAAGATGGACTACACCGGGGCGAAATCGCTGAAGCGCGATGGTTCGAAGCTGGAGTCGTCAGAGATTCGAGTCTCAATTGATCCGACGGCGAGCAAGTTGGAGCTGTACGCGGGAGCATTGGGGACTCCATCGGAGGAAGTAACTCAGTTCACAATTGGCTATAGCGACCCTGCACCTGCCCTCGCAGGTTGGTTCACGTTGGCGTTTGATTCAAAGTCGTGGACAAACGTCTACGGATTGGGCGAGCAATTGCTCGAAGAGCATCGCGCACCGCTCAGTTGGGTTAAACACTCGCGTGGTTCAAACAATCGATTCGGAAACCAGCTTGCGCCTTTCAGGGGTGGGGCGGTCGGTAATGCACAAGTTCCTGTAGCGTATTTTCTTGGCAAGGAGGGGGGCGCGATCGCCGTATTCATCGACAGCAGCAATCCGACATCGTGGAGTTTCGAAAAGAATGAGTGGCACGCACACCGCGTAGGCCGAGATTCATTTCACTGGTACGTACTGACCGGGCCAACCCTTGCTGATGTTCGGCGCGATTTTATGGAACTGGTCGGTCGCCCACCCGTTCCGCCGCGAGCCGCATTCGGCTTGTGGGTTTCGGAATATGGCTATGACAACTGGGCCGAGCTTGAAGACAAACTGAAGACATTACGGGCCGCGAAGTTCCCGCTCGATGGCATGGTGCTCGATCTGCAATGGTTCGGCGGCATCGGCAAGGACGGCAAGGGCAGCCGCATGGGGGCGCTCGATTGGGACCGCAAGGCCTTTCCCGATCCAGCGAAGAAGATCGCCGAGCTGCGCGAGAAGCAGGGCATCGGGATCATTCCGATTGAAGAACCGTACGTTTCGACCGAATTGGCCGATTTCAAGACACTCGAAAAAGACAACGTGCTGGTGAAATCGAAGGAGAACGGCCCGGCCGCGGTGATGAAGAGCTGGTGGGGCAACGGCGGCATGGTCGATTTCACCAGCGAGTCCGCCGGCAACGAGTGGCACGACCGCCGCCGCAAGCCGCTGATCGACGCCGGCATCGCCGGACACTGGACCGATCTCGGCGAGCCGGAGAATTATCCCGACGCGGCGTGGTATCACGGCTTCGGCGCGGGCCACGATCAGGCTGCAAATCACAATCTGTATAACTTCGGCTGGTCGGCATCCATCGCCAACGGCTACCGGCGGCACAATTCGAAGCGCCGTCCATTCATCCTGTCGCGCTCGGGCACGGCCGGCAGCCAGCGATTCGGCGTGGCCATGTGGTCCGGCGACATCGGCTCGAACATGCCCAGCCTGCGGGCCCACTACCGCGCCCAGGCCCACATGTCGCTCTCGGGCATCGACTATTTCGGCTCAGACATTGGCGGCTTCCACCGTCATGCCCTCGACGGCGATCTCAACGATCTTTATACGCGCTGGTTCGCCAATTCCTGCCTGATCGACGTGCCGGTTCGTCCGCACACGTCGAATACGGATAATACGAAGGAGACCGCGCCGGATCGCATCGGTGACAAGGCGTCGAACCTGGCCAATATCCGCCGGCGATATGAACTCATTCCGTATTTATACAGTTTGGCCCACGTGGCCTACCGCACCGGCGAGCCGGTCTTCCCCCCGCTGGTCTATCATTTTGAAGATGACGCCGTAGCCCAGACGCTGACCGATCACAAGATGATCGGCCCGTGGCTGCTTGCGGCGATGATTACCGACTACAAGACTGACAAGCGCGATGTCTATTTGCCGAAGGGAGTTTGGTTCGACTACGAGAGCGACGAACGGTTCGAGAGCAAGGGCGAATGGATCAAGGATGTACCAATCATTCGAAATGGAAAGATCATTGCGCCGCTGTTTGTCCGGGCCGGGGCAATCATTCCACTCGCTTATGTCGATGAAGACACTATGAATTCAGCGGGCAAGCAGCTGGACGGGGCACGCAATGAGAAAGTTAGACTACGTGTCTATCCAACGGTTGCCGGCTCGACTTTCAAACTCTACGAGGACGATGGAGAAACCATCGCTTATACGAAGGGCGAGATCCGCACGACGACGATTACGCAGAAAATCGCAAGTAACGAGGTCTTAATTGAACTGGAGCCCGCGAAAGGTAATTTCACCGGCGCCCTCGACGAGCGTGAGTGGACCATGGAAGTCATCGCGGGGAAGGACGGCGGATACGCACGCTCCGTGGATGGCGGGCCGCCGAGAGCGCATCTTCCAGGTCGCACAGATTTTTTTCAGCGGCGTTTGATGCAGTTTCAACGAGCTGAGACGACTCTCCACAGCATCAAATTGCCTGCAAAACCCTGACGCCGGCGGCGAGTTGGACTATTTCCTGCAACCAAACTGCCGTCGGTGCTATCTATATGGATAAGAACACATGCAATCCGAGCCGGAAGCGCTAGCGCCCGGTTCTGGGAATGGCCCGGTGGCTTGAATTGGCGCGCTGGCGGCAAGCCGGCGATGGCGCTTCGGGCTCGGTTTGAATGAAGGGAATTAGGATGAAGACTAACACGCTCCTTGCTGTTGTTGGCGGAGTATTACTGGTGACATGCGCCACACGAGCGATTGCCGGTGAGCCGCCGGCTCCATCAAAGTCCGCGCCGCCGCCGCTGCGCTCGCAGCCACGGGAATTGGGGACCGTGAGCTGGGGCCGCGATATGGAGATGACGCTGACCCAGGCCAAACGCAAGAACATGCCGGTGCTGGTCCTGTTCGACGAGGTGCCGGGCTGCAAGACGTGCGTCGATTACGGCCAGGACGTGCTCTCGCATCCGCTGATCGCCGAGGCGATTCAAAACCTCTTCGAGCCGGTCGCGGTTTTCAACAACGTGAAAGGGTATGACGAGGAAAACCTGCGGGCATTTGACGAGCCGGCGCAGAACAACCCAGTGGTGCGGATCATCGACGCCGATCGCAAGCCGCTGGCCCCGCGCATCGCCGATGATTTCTCGCCGGCGGGCATCGTGGGGGCCATGACCACCGCATTGAAAAAGACTGGTCGCGAAATCCCAGGCTATCTCAAACTGCTGGAGGAGGAGTCACTCGCGAAAGCCGCGACGTCGGAGCGGGCCGTGTTTGCCATGGCGTGTTTCTGGGAGGGCGAGGGAAGGCTGGGGGCGTTGAGCGGTGTGGTGGAATCGCGCATCGGCACGATGAAGGGACGCGAGGTTGTCGAGGCGACCTTCGATCCGCGGCGGGTCAGCTATGAGACGCTCGTCAAAAAGGCGCTGGAAATGAAGTGTGCCGATCACGTCTTCACGCGAAGCGAGGCCCAGCAGGCCACCGCTGCGAAACTCGCCAAGGACAAAGCGGTTTTTACAAGCGAAGAAATCAGGTACGAGAAGGAACAGAAGCACCATCTGTATGCGACGCCGTATCGCTTCCTGCCGATGACGTTGATTCAAGCCAGCCGGGTGAATGCGGCGCTCGCGCAGAATCAGGATCCCGCGCCGTTCCTCTCGCCGAGGCAGTTGGAGTTATTTGCAAAGATCAAAGCCAAGCCGAACGCGCGCTGGCAGGCCGCGCCGGGCACGGGAAATCTGGCGCGAGCGTGGAATGCGGCTCAACGTGTCGCCATGGGAAGATGATCTGCTCTGCTTCTTCGAACCCAGGGCGTAACGCATGCCGACGTACCGACCGTCGGCATCGCACCCAATTCAGCGGGTCGATGACCCTTCCTATCTTCGTCTAAATCTGCGGGGCACGGCGTATCGTCCGCCGAGGGCGCCGAGCTTGGAGGCGGCAGGCGGGGCTTGAACAGCGACGTCGGCATCGGGCGTCGCGCCGGGTTGTGTCGAGGCCGTCGTTGATGCGATGGGGGCCGCGGCGCGCTGCTGCTCGGGATCGGGCCGCGGGGTGTAACCCGGCACTTCCATCTTGTCGAGCTGCTTGTTGATCAAGCTCTCGATTGTCGAAAGCTGCTCACCTTCATCGGGCCGCACGAAGCTGATCGCCTTGCCGGCCTGGCCCATGCGGGCGGTGCGGCCAATGCGGTGCACGTACGCGTGGGCGTCCTGCGGCAGATCGTAGTTGACGATGTGCGTGACCATGTGCACGTCGATGCCGCGCGAGGCCAGATCGGTGGCCACCAGCACGGGGATCTTGTGCTTCTTGAAGCGCTCCATGATCTTCTCGCGCTTCTGCTGCACCAGGTCGCCGTGAATCTCCTTACAGTCGATTCCGTCGGCATGCAGACGCATGGCGACTTTGCGGGCGCCGTGCTTGGTGTTGCAGAAAACAATCGCCAGCTTGGGCTGCTCCTGCTGCAGAACCATGCGGAGCAGCCGCGGTTTGTCCCACGGTCCGGCGGTGCAATAAAACTGGGAGACATCCTCCACCGTCAGGGTATCGCGAGAGACATTCACCTCGACCGGCTCGCGCATGTACTTCATCGCCAGCCGCTTGATCTCGTCGTCGATGGTCGCCGAGACGAAGACGGTCTGATGCGGATGCGTGAGTGCGCCAAGTATTTTGCGGATGTCGTCGCGGAAGCCGATG
>CAYXEY010000014.1:0-10327 GCA_964464105.1 uncultured Planctomycetaceae bacterium | reverse complement strand
GTCGAGCATGCGGTCGACTTCGTCGAGCACGGCGATGCGCAGCTCAGACAGGTCGAGTGCCCGGCGGGCAATGACGTCCATCATGCGTCCCGGTGTGCCAACGACGATGTGCGGCTTGCGTCCAAGTTGGTGGAGCTGTTCCTTCATGCGTGTGCCGCCGTAGACCGGCACGCAATGAACATCCTCGCGGTATTTTGAAAAGCGTCGAAATTCGCCGACGATCTGGGCAGCCAGCTCGCGGGTCGGGGTCAGGACCATGGCCTGCATCCGCGCGGTCGGGTCGATCATCTGGATGAGCGGGAGTCCGAAGGCCGCGGTTTTGCCGGTGCCGGTCTTGGCCTGGCCGAGTACGTCGCGCTTGGCCAGCACCTGCGGGATCATCTCCCGTTGAATCTCGGAGGGTTCCTTGAAGTCGATTTCGGCCAGCGCCCGCAAAACGTCGGCCTCAAGACCGAGTGCGGCGAACGCGGGCGGCAGCTGAAATTGCGGATGGGACAAGCGGCGGGGGATCCTGCGGGTTGAGTTTTCCTACCTGACGGTTTCGATTAGCTGAGATGGTAGAGGATTCCCGGACGGCCTGCCAGTCAGCCCATGATTTGAGGGGTTTGAGTGATGCACATTTGAAAGGGGCCGTGTGTGTGGGCCGAGAATGACCGCTTCTGCGAGGCGTTCGGCGACAACCGTTCATTCTTTGCCGCAATGGATGGCAATGCGCCTTGTCCCGATGGATCGCCCGGCCCTAACGTTTGAAGGGGGTCTGCCATGGAAATTGAAAACCGACCGCAATCAGACGCTGGTGCGATTTCGCCAGAGAACGGCGAAACGCCGGACCAGCCGCTGTTTCTTCCGGGTGCCCATCGCCGCAATGCCATTCGCCGCATCTTTCGCGAGATGGTGAAAGAGGAGCTGGCGTCCGGGCCTCTGCGGCCGCAGACGCGGCGCGAATTGGTTGAGTTTGCTTCGACAGCCGGATTGGATCTTTATGAAGCCCGGCTCACCGTTCGCGCTGTTGAGTTTGAATTGGGCATGGCGACTGATTTGTCCGCCGACCCGGCCGATCTGGAATCAGTTTCATTCCTGACGCCGACCACCTGGTTCCTGCTTCGATTTGCCCTGGCGGTGGTGGCAGGATTCCTGCTGGCGTGGTTCATCGCCCGGGCGCGCGGCGTTCTCTGAATCTACCTTGCTCAGTTTAATGCGATGCGTCATCAATTCACGCAGTAGAGCGTGAATTAGTGATGTTTCGCCTGGTTGTCCGCCTCGCAGGGGATGTCGCTCGGCGACTCGTGCACTGTCACGACATACGGTGCATCGACTTCGCCGCACTTCACGTTGCGATGATCGTGGTCCGTGCGGCCGAAGGTCTGTGGGCTGAGCCGTCCGTCGCTGGCCTGAAGCTTGCCGGGGTAATCGACAATTGCACTAACCGGGAAGCCGGCGATGTTGAGCAGCAATCGCGCGGGGCCGTAGGCAATGTGTGCGTAATCGACTGCGTTGACCGCGAAGCGGGTGTCGATGACTTCGCGATCACCTTCCATTGTTTCGTCATTGCCCTTGTCATTGAACGGATCGGCGAACCACTCGGGCCAGTGCGTGGTCTCACCGGTCGCATAGGTAAACTGGGAGGGCGTTCCCTGGCGATGCCGAATCTCCGGCGCGTTGGCGTTCTGTTCGTAGATCTGGGCATTGGGGGTGGTCATCTGCGAGTTGACCACCTCGCTGGAATCCTTCCAGGGGTTGTTCACCTGATTGCATGCTGTGGAGAAAAGCGCGAACGCGGCGACCGCGCAAAAAATGCGCATTCGGCAATGGCGGACATCAACCGTCGAGGACGCTTTCGATGGCATAATTGGGGGCTTCCTGGGTGATGGCGATGTGGTGCGGATGGCTTTCGACGACGCCGGCCGAGGTGACGCGGATGAAGCGGGCGTCGTGTCGCAGGGCCTGTATCGTGGGGGTTCCACAATAGCCCATGCCCGCCCGGACGCCGCCAACGAGCTGATAGGCCACTTCGGCGAGGCGTCCGCGGTACGGAACGCGTCCCTCGACCCCTTCGGGCACCAGCTTGTCGCGCTTGGATTCGTCACCCTGACTATATCGGTCAGCGCTACCCTGAACCATTGCCCCGAGGCTGCCCATGCCGCGGTATTCCTTGAATCGGCGGCCCTTCCAGTGGACCAGTGCCCCCGGTGCCTCGTCCAGACCGGCAAAAAGTGACCCGATCATGACGCTGCTGGCCCCTGCGGCGAGGGCCTTGGTGATGTCGCCGGAATAGCGGATGCCGCCGTCGGCGATGACCGGGATGCCGGCGTCAGTGGCGACGGAGACGACGTTCATGATGGCGGTGATCTGCGGTACGCCGACGCCGGAGACGACGCGGGTGGTGCAGATGCTGCCCGGTCCAATGCCGACCTTGACGGCGTCGACGCCGGCTTCGATGAGATCGCGGGCGGCCTCGGCGGTGGCGATGTTGCCGGCGACGATGTCGATGTCGAACTTCTTGCGCAACGTGCGAACTGTCTCCAGCACGTTGTCGCTGTGCCCGTGTGCGGTGTCGACCACGACGACGTCGAGTCCTTCGGCGATGAGCGACTCGACGCGCTCGTAATCATGCACGCCAACGGCTGCACCGACGCGGAGGCGGCCGCGCGAATCGCGCGAACTGTTGGGAAATTGACGATTCTTGTCAATATCCTTGATGGTGATCAATCCGGCGAGCTTGTAGTCGCGATCGACCAGTAGCAACTTTTCGACCTTGCGATGCTGCAAGATCTTGTCGGCCTCGTCGAGTGTTGTGTTGGGCGGGGCGGTGACCAGGTTCTGCGAGGTCATCACGTCGGCGACGCGCTTGCCTTTTTCCTCGATGAATTTCAAGTCGCGGCGGGTGAGGATGCCGACGAGCTTGTTGTCGTCATCGGTGACCGGCACCCCGGAGATGTTGTGGAGGCGCATCAGCTCGACGGCTCGCTCAACCGGATCGGTCGGTCGAAGGGTGACGGGGTCGAGGATGACGCCGTTGGCGCTGCGCTTGACCTTTTCGACCTCGCGGCGCTGGGCTTCAATCGACAGGTTCTTGTGAATGACGCTGATGCCGCCTTCCTGGGCGAGGGCGATCGCCAGGCTGGCCTCAGTCACGGTGTCCATCGGCGCGGACACCAGCGGGATGTTGATGGTGATGTTGCGGGTCAGGTGCGTGCGGACGTCGCAATCCTTGGGCACGACGGCGGAGCGTGCGGGGACGAGCAGCACGTCATCGAAGGTGATTCCTTCACCGATGATTTTGTCGAGCATGAATCGGGGCCTCGCGGGTTAAGGCTGAGTGGAGAGCCTTTAGGGAAGTGTAACACGGAGGTCGCGGCGACTCCATAATATCAAATACGAGTGCGTGATCTCGGCGGAGGAGCAAGCACAGGAACTTGGACCCATGCCGAGTGAATAAGCGAGGCAAGGGCCAGTGACCGTCAAGCGTCTCGTGGCTTAGCAGATTTGGCAACCTCGACAATAGCTGTCAGTTTCTCTTGTACCTCTGGGTCGATAGTTTCTTTCGCCATGAACCCCGCGAGTACGTGATAGTCCGTCTTTCGAAGTAGATTCTGGGTTCCCAGTTTGTCGAAGAACTTCTCAAAGACGGGGTCCAGGAATTCATCGGTTATCTTGCATTCCGGCGACCACGGGTTGGGCTTTCGTAGGGTCTTCAACGCGGCGGTGACTTCCTCTATTGCAGATTGCATAAACTGCTCAGCAAGAGGATCGAATTCGGCTCTGGCGTAGTCCAAGAGTGCCTGCGCATTGCAAGCGTAACACTCCATCTCTCGACGTTTCCACTGCAGCGTTACGGTGCCGAGATCAACAGGGAGTGGCCTTTCCAACCGGTCAAACAGCGCGATGCCCCTTAGTTGGGGAACGGCGTCGCGAAGCCCCCAAAAACGACGCCTAACCAAATTCGGATCATTTCCCACGTAATCAACATATGGGCACTCAAGCACTTTCAGTGCGTCTTGGTCGTTGAGCCGCTCCGCCAACGCACGCAACACAGCGAGGTCGGTTGATCCTTCCAAGTAGAGCACCCAACCGCACTGTTCGGCTTGATAGTAGTGCTCATATCCGATTTCCTTTAACGACTTCGCAACTTGTGAACCGCGATCATCGATTCGATGCGGCGCTCCAACGAATGCGACCACAACGTCACGGTCAGCGGCCTCATTCAAGACAATTTCCGAATGACTCGCGGCTATGATTTGCGAACCCAGATCATTTGCCATTCGTGTCAATAGCTGATAGATCTGACGTTGTCGGAGTATTTCGAGGTGCGCGTCCGGTTCGTCAAGCAAGAGAACCGATCCGGGATTTGCCAAAAGATGAGCCAAGAGCAGCAGGGTCTGTTGAAGACCGCGACCAGCAGCGGAAAGGTCGAGTTTTAGTCCGCGCTGCTCTTCGAAAGCCATAGTTATTTCACCTCGGTCCGCAATATATCTAGGAGGAAGGATTCTAACGCCAAATAGGCGACTAATGTATTTTTCCAAGTGCGACCAGTTCTCTTTGGATTTCGATCCATTATGAATTTGATAACACAGATTCCTAAGCACTTGGGCGGTCTGACCTTCCCCTATTAATACATTTATTCTTCCGGGTTCAGCCTTTGGCTCCACTGCCGCGAGCCCCGACATCGGCGGAAGAAATGCGACGTGAACACGAGATGCTTGCTCGGGCACAAGCATTCGCTGAGGAGGTGTGCCGTCATCTAACCGGCATGGCCTGCAATAAAACGACTCCTCATTTGCATAGTCAAACTCCAACCCGCACGACCAGTCTTTGCCTTCCGAAACACCATCGACAATGATGTCGATCCGAACATTGTTCGTTTGCTTAGCCTTCCCGTTGACTTGCTGAACATCACGAACGTGCAATTCTCGCCATAACAGGTTTGCGTCCGGAACCGGCGTTGATATCAAATCTCGGCGATTGATTGTTACGCCGGGTCGCTTTCCAGGCGATGTCTTGCCGCCCCTCTTGTCATTCCATTTCCTGACGCCGACTTCCCACAAAGCCAATGCCTGCAATGCGGTAGTCTTGCCTGAGTTGTTTGGACCAATGAACACGACCGTCTGGCCAAGCTCAATCGAGACGTCCTCAAATCGCTTGAAATTACGGATCCGCAGATTTGTGAGCATCGGAAGATTTCCCAGACATTTGGTGATCGCGATTCAGTGTGATCTCACGGTTATCATAACGGAACTCAGGTTTAGGAAGGGCTCGCCCATGGCCGTCAATCAATCCCCCATGTACCAGAAGGCCGAGGAGCGGTATCGCTCGGCCACTTCATCTGCCGACAAGTTGGCGGCACTGGAGGAAATGTTTCGCCTAGTGCCCAAGCACAAGGCCAGCGAGAAGCTGCAATCGCAGATCAAGCAGAAGATCAAGACGCTGCGCGAGGATTCCGCGAAAGAGGCCGCTAGGGGCAGTAAGGGGGCGCACGATCCCTACGCAGTACCCAAGCAGGGAGCGGGGCAGGTGCGGCTGCTGGGTGAGGCTAATGTTGGAAAGAGCGCTATCGTCGGGGCGCTGACCAATGCGAAAGTCGTCATCGAGCCGTTTCCCCATTCGACGCATGCGGCCGTCCCGGGCATGGCCCTTGCCGAGGATGTGCCCATTCAACTGGTCGACATGCCGCCCGTCACCGCCGGGGCGGTCGATGCCATGCTGCTGGCGTCGCTGCGCTCGGCGGATGCATTACTGCTGATTGTCGATTTGTCAGCCCTTGATTTGCTCGATCAACTGGAGCGCCCGTTGACCATGCTGCGCGAGGCGCGAATGAAGCCGGTCTCGACCGCGGCGATTGAGTTCGGCGGGGACTTCGACGACGCTGATAACGCCATGCTGCCCAAGCGCGTGCTGGTTGCGGCTAACAAATGCGATACGCCCGGCGCGTCCGACAATTTCGACGGATTGAAGGAACTCTCCGGTTGCGATTTGAAGATGGTTCCGGTCTCGGCGACGACGAAGGTAGGCCTGCCGGAGATGATGAATGAGCTGTTCGCGCTCCTGAACGTTATCCGGGTCTACGCCAAGAAGCCGGGCAAGCCGGTGGACAAGACGTCGCCGTTCATACTGCCGGTCGGCGGCACGGTGCACGACATGGCGTCGGGCATTCACAGCGACCTGGCCGAGAAGCTCAAGGGCGCCCGCATCTGGGGCGGCACGGTCCACGACGGCCAGCAGGTCACCGCGGCGCATGTTTTGACGGACAAGAACGTGGTTGAGTTGCATTTCTAGCGGCAATTGTCGACCATGTCGGCATGAATCGAATCGACAATCTGATCAAGGAAGTGCTGCCGACCATCACGGCGCTGCGTCACGAAATCCACGCCAATCCGGAGTTGGGTTTCGAGGAGCGCGAGACCGCGCGACGTGTGGTGGAGCATCTGCAGAAGCTGCCCAACTTGAAGATCAAGACCGGCGTCGCGAAGACCGGCGTGGTCGCCTTGCTCAATGAAGGCAAGCCGGGCAAGTGTGTGGCCCTGCGGGCCGACATGGATTGCCTGCCGATCCTCGAAGAAAATGACGTCCCGTATAAATCCAAAGTGCCCGGCAAGATGCATGCCTGTGGGCATGATGGACACACGGCCACGCTCGTGGGCGCCGCGACCGTGCTTTCCAAGATGGCCGACGAGTTGCCCGGTCAGGTGAAGTTCGTCTTCCAGCCGGCCGAGGAGGGCGGCGGCGGCGGCGAGGTGATGTGCAACGAAGGCGTGCTCGACAATCCCAAAGTAGACGCCATATTCGCGTTGCACGGTTGGCCGATGCTGGACATGGGCGTGATCGGCGTGCGCGGCGGGCCGAGCCTGGCCGCAACCAACCCGTGGGAGATCACCATCCATGGCGTCGGCGGACACGCGGCCTATCCCCACAAGTGTATTGATCCTATCGTGGTGGGCGCGCACATTGTCACTGCCCTGCAGACCATTGCCTCGCGCTCAACCGATCCGCTGGACAGCGTGGTCGTCACGGTCGGCAAGTTTCACGCCGGCACAGCGGTGAACATCATTGCGCCGACGGCGGAGCTGGCCGGCACGATTCGTACGTTGCGACCCGAGACCCGCACGAAGACCATCGCATTGGTGAAACAGGTGGCCGAGCAGACCGCCGCTGCGCTGGGGGCGCGCGCCGACGTGCGGATTCGCGATGGCTATCCCGCGGTGATTAACGACATGGCTGCGAGCGAACTCGTGGCCGACGTAGCCCGGGAGACTGTTGGCGCCAAGCGGGTCGATACGGCCGTCCCGCCGAGCATGGGCGGCGAGGACTTTGCGTATTACGCCCAGCGAATTCCCGGCGCGTTCTGGCGACTGGGTGTCGGCACTGGCGAGCCGGCCAAGCGTCCGCAATTGCACCAACCGACGTACAATTTTCCCGATGAAGCCCTGGCCGACGGCGTGCGCATGCACTGTGAGATTGCCCGGCGTTTTCTTAGTTCGTCAAAAGCGTGAATCAAAATATGCACCACATCGATCCCAATTGGGAAGTCAGCGTCAAGGACGTGAAGGCCATGCTCGATCGGCGGGAGGATTTCCTGCTGCTCGACGTGCGGCAACCGCAGGAGTTTGCCATCAGCCGAATCGAAGGCGCGAGCCTCATTCCTCTCGCCGATCTCGGAGCGAGAATGGAGGAGGTGCTCTCGCTGGCCGACGACCGTCCGGTTGTCATCCATTGCCACCATGGCGGTCGCAGCCTGACCGCGGTCGCGGCGCTCAAGAAGGTGGGTGTGGAAAACGCCCGCAGCATGGCCGGCGGGATCGACGCCTGGTCGGTGCTGGTCGATCCCACCGTGCCGCGATATTGAGTTATCTGTGCAGAGGACGACGTTCGCCGTCCCCCTCGGAGGGGGGACGCTACGGCACGTCGCCGGTGCGCTGGCCAGTGAACTCCACGCTCACCTGCGCCGTGATCGCCAGCCCGCTGTTGGGGACGACCAATAGCACCACCAGTGTTCGTGCTATTTTTCCGGTTGTCGTCAATGCCGACGCATTGAATGATCCGTCGATGGTCGCGAGCTGGAAGGCAGCTCCGCCGCCCTGATCGGATCCCTGGCTGCTGCCGGACAGATCGCCGCCGAAGAGATACTGGTGGGCGTTCGGATCGTAGAGACCTTCGAGCGTCTTGGCCGAATCGTTCGGATCGGTCAGCTTCATCGAGATGATGCCGGGGAAGGTGACGATGACGGAGTCCGGCATGGCCTCGTCGAGCTTGGCGTTCATGTCGGCCAGTCCGGCATTCCACTGCGCGACCAGGTCGGCGAGGAAGTCGGGGTAGTCGGCCGGATCGAGCGGCGTCAACTCAGACGTCGACGTGTGCTCCTCGGTCTGACCGTTTTGGGAACCCGAATACGTAAACGTGACCTTGACCGCGCCGCGGGTGAGTGACCAGACGCCGGCCAGTCCGGGATTGTTCGGGCCGGGGGTCGTGGGAGGACATCCGCTGCCCATGAGCGGCACGAGTCCTGCGGCGGCGACGACGAACGCGAGCGACTTGCGGGACTGCATCAGTCGATTCATGTCAGCACTCCGTATTCATATGAGCGAGGGGATCACTCCAATGTACGATGCGTGGAGCGATGCAACAAGCGGCGCATCGGACCTACGCTATTGATTTATCGGCCAATAGGAGCACGCCGGTTTTATTGGCGCGTAATTTGTGCCGTCGCACACGCGTGGATCGGAATTTGCCCTACAACCGCGTCGTGGAATGGGCATGAAAGGCGCGGCGGGCGCCGGTGTCGAGTTGCAGGAGCAGTCCGTCGGTGGGGTCGAGGTCGAGGATGCGACCGGTGTGCTCGATGCCGGATTCGATCAGGGTCACGCGCTGGCCGATGTCGTTGCTCAGGTGCTTCCATGCTTCGCACAAAGTCACATCAAGTCCGTCGTCTATAAATGAAATCCGCTGGTCCAGGGACGTCAAAATCGCCCGCGCCACCGCGACACGATCGACCGGACGAGCCGATTCGATTTCAAGGCTGGTGGCCGGACGGCCGAGATCGGGTGGGAAGTGTCCGGGTTGCTGAAGACAATTGACGCCGATGCCGACGGCGGTGGCGACGAGTCCGGCGGGCCAGTCGCGCGTTTCGATCAGGATTCCGGCGAGCTTTTTGTCGCGGACGTAGAGATCGTTGGGCCAGCGAATGAAGGCATCGACGTCCGTCACACTGCGAATCGCCTCGGCTGCAGCGAGCGATGCGACGATCGTCAGACGTGATGCCGAACGTGGCAATCCTGACTGTCGCGGTTCGATCAGCAGCACGGTGAACAGCAGAGAGGCTCCGCGCGGCGATTGCCAGCGCCGGCCCAGTCGGCCGCGCCCGGCGGTTTGATGCTCGGCGAAGATCACCGTTCCATCGGCGTTGCGACCTTCATCGCGCAAATGCTCCAGTGCATGTGAATTCGTGCTGCCCAGTTCGTCGAAGACGTGCAGCCGCCGTCCGATGCGAACGGTATCGAGCCCATGGGCCAGTTCTTCGATGGTGAGTCGGTGTGACGGCATCAGGCCAGCGCATCCAGTCCGATGTCGAGAATGGGCGCGGAATGGGTGATGGCTCCGACCGCGATCCGCTCGACGCCCGTTTCGGCGAGTGTGCGGACATTCTCCAGCCGGGCCTCGCCGCTGGCCTCCAGCTCCACTTTGCCGCGCAGCCCGGACGCATCGCGCATTTTGACGGCGGCCTTCAGATTCTCGGGAGTGAAGTTATCCAGCAGGATCACGTCGATGCCGACGATCTTGAGCAGCTCGGCGAATTGATCGAGCCCATCGCACTCCACTTCCACGAAGGCCGGCCGGGCCGGCAGCGCAGGAATGCGTCCGAGCATTTCGAAGACCGCATGGGCCAGGCGCGAGACCTGGATGCCCGCAAGGTGGTTGTCCTTGATAAGCACGGCGTCGTAGAGACCGATGCGATGGTTGTGTCCGCCGCCGACGCGCACGGCGTATTTCTCCAGATCGCGCATGCCCGGCGTGGTTTTTCGTGTGTCGTAGATTTTCGCATGCGTGCCGGCCACGGCGGTGACGAAGCGGGCCGTTATGGTCGCGACGCCGGAAAGGTGTTGCAGAATATTGAGCAAGGTTCGCTCGGCTGCGAGCATCTGACCGGTGTGTCCGCGAAGACGGGCGAGGGGTTCACCGGGCGCGACGTCAGCCAGGTCGCCCCGTGGATCGAGCCATTCGCAGCGCACTTCGGGCGCCAGCGCCGCAAGCAACGGCGCGACCAGCGCGCGGCTGCAGAATCGACCGGGCCGGCGCGGGACAATCTGCCAGACGCCGGGGGCGGCGAGCACGTCCT
>CAYXEY010000013.1:0-24766 GCA_964464105.1 uncultured Planctomycetaceae bacterium | reverse complement strand
ACCATCCGGCGCTTCATATTTACAACAGTATTGTACGTACCGGCCGGTTCATTTTTGAGAAACCCGGATACTCATCGCAGCCGGTGCGCGTCGTATGGCCCGTGGCAGAATGGTCGCACTATCAGAGCGGGCCGCAGGAAATTCACATCTTCGAGGATCACTCCTGGGACGAGGACACAGCCGTCCACGAATTCGGCCATCATTTCATTCACGGACTTCACACCCCGCCCCCGCCGGATTACGACAACGGCATCTGCGATGCGGGCAGCCCGGAAGGCGATTGCTTCCCGAACGGGGGAACCTGGCAATCGACTCTCGGCCATTGCGGATGGTGCCGCGAGTCGTTCACCGATGCGTGGAACGAAGGTTGGCCCAACTGGTTGGCCGACATGGTGCTGCGCGACTTTCCCATCCGCTATCAGGTCGACGCGGGAGGCTTGCCTTATTCGGCCTTGTTTTCGAGAGATTACGAATCGACCAATCTCTGCTGCGTGGACAACATGGCGCACAATCCGCTGCGAACCGAGGGATTTGTCGCCGCCCTGCTTCGCGACATCGAAGATGCAACTCACGATGATCACGACGGCGACGGCATTCGCGATCTTCTCTGCCTGGGGCCCAATCCGATCTTCTTCACGCTCGCCGGCGATCTCCCCACCACGGCGCTGGACTTTATCAATGCGCTTCGCGTTCGCTATCCGCTGGAAACGGGCCAGCTCTGGGCAACCGCGTTCAATGTCGGAGGCGCTGCTTACGTGTCGGGTTTTCCGGCTGACTCGCAGCCTCCGGGCGTCGTCACGGTGTGCAACTCATCGACCCACCCGCTCGGCGTCGGCGGAGCGCTTCCCTGCATGCGATTCGAATGGGAGCCGGCGCCGGATGACAGTCGTGGCGCCACTTCCTACAGCTTCTCCATCTCGACCATCGCAGGCGGTGTCGAACCGGACGAAGTGGCCGAGCTGATCTATGAAACGAGCGACTGCAAGCTGGCCGGCGTCACTGGATGGGGCTCACCAGCCAGTCTTTACTTCAGCATCAAGGCTTGCGATGCAGCCGGAAACTGGTCGGAAAGCTGGAGTGTTTTTGGACCCTTCACTATCGTCGATTGCAATGGCAGCGGCTTTCTGGATTTGTGCGACCTTGCCTGCCAGAGCGATGGAACACCGGATTGCTCGTTCGGCGGCGTCTGCTTCTTTGCAGAAGGCGTTGGCTGTGGTCTATCGATTGACTGCAACGGCAATTATGTGCCCGATGAGTGCGACATCTCTCAGGGAACCAGCGAAGACTGCAATCGCGACGGCATTCCCGATGAATGCCAGTCCCTGATCGTCAAGAAATTCACCGGCGTTGTATCGGAAGAGTGGAGCAACGCCGCGAACTGGCAGGGCGGCGCGGCCCCGGTCGACGGCGATCACGTCTGCATTCCCACCGGCACACCGAGGACCGAAGTGTTCTTCGAAGAGGACTTTCGACGGGTTTCCACCCTGAACTGCGATATTGACTTCCGGCTCAATGACCCGTCGTCCGAGCTGCAGATTGACCAGCCGTCCTATGTCACCGGCGACCTGACCCTGACCGTCGGTTCCACGCTGCGGTCCATGACCTCGCTGGATGTTGGCGGCGAACTGGATTGGCGAGGACGCGACATCGTTGGGCCCGGCACGGTCAATGTATATGGTGGTCTCGACCTAACTTCGCCCGTGGCGGTGCCGAGACTTCGAGGCGGCGCGCGGCTCTCGATTCTTGACGGCGACGTGAACATCCATAACAACGAGTACCTCGAGCTTGCAGACACGTCGTCGTTTTCGATCGGCGCCGGCGTGACCTATACATATGACGGCAGCTCCACGATTTTCCACGGCACGGCGTCGACGATCGTCAACGTGAATGGGGCGCTGGTTCGTAACTCCGGCACGCTGAGCGCGACCGTAAACTCATTCGTGATCAATTCCGGGCTGATCTACAATCGCACGGGAAACCTCACGCTGTCCTACGGCGGCATGCATGGTGGCGAAGTTCGCGGCGATCCGGGTTCGCAACTCAGGCTGAATGGTTCGCACGACTTTCTGTCCGGTTCAAGACTCAACGGCGACGACATCACATTCGGAATTGTCGGCGTTTCCAGCGCCAGCTTAATTAGGGGTGATCTAAACGTCCTGGATGCGCTGGTGATCAACGGCGACATCCTCACGGTCACGAGCCAGGCCGACGTCGCCAGCTACGGCCAGCACCTGCTCGTTGTCTCCGGTTCGGCGCGCCTCGAAGCCCCGTGCGCCTCTCCAGTCACGATCGGCACGGTCACTATTGGCGATCTGACCTCCGAAGGAAGCAAAGACGCCCGCTTCAACACCGGTACGCCCGTGAACTTCAACGCGCTCAATCTCGTCAAAGGCGACCTGCATGGCGCCGATCCCATCACCATTAATAACTCTTTCGTCTGGGGAACCGGCGGCGGCCTCATTAACTCCGGTGGCGCGATCACCTGCAATGGGTCATCCACCATTCAGGCGAATGCGAGCTCACGCTCATTGAACCGCGTGTTCAACAACACCGGCTATGCAACGTTTCTCGGCGCATTCGGTGGTTCCGGCACGTTCAACAACCTCGCGACTGGAACCATGGAGCTTCGCGGCAATTCGACGGGAATCGTCAGCGGATCCACGACAAATGCCGGACTGATCGTCAAGACCCAGGGAACCGGCAATGCGACGTTGAACAACGTCACCAACTCCGCGTTGATTCACGTTCAGGTCGGCGAGCTGCACCTTGGCGGCGGCGGCACCAACAACGGCAGCATCGTCGGTGATCCGGGGACGCTGCTCCAGTTCAATGGCGCCCACGAGATGTCGCCGGATTCGAGCCTCGACGCGGACAGCGTCCGGTTCGCCTTGGGAGGCACCAGCAACATTCGCGGCACGGTGGAGATTGCCGGCACCCTCACCATGGACAGCGGCGGCCCTTGCACGTTCACCAGCGAGGCGGGCGTAACCAGTTATGGAATGCATCTCAATGTGCCCAGTGGAACGATTCGCTTCGAGGCCCCTGCGACCGGCTCGCCCGTCACCTTCGACACGGTCACGATCGGACATCTCACCGCTGAGGGCGGAAAGGTTGCACGCTTCAACACCAGCCAGCCCGTGAACTTCAATACGCTGAATCTCGTCAAGGGCGACATCGAAGGCGCAGACCCGATCACCATCAACAGTTCATTCGTGTGGGGCACTGGCGGCGGTTCGATACTCCCCGGCGGCGCGATCGCCTGCAACGGGCCGGCCACGATTCAGGCGAGTGCAAGCTCCAGAAACCTGTTCCGCGTATTCAACAATGCGGGTTACGCCACTTTCTTAGGTGGGCTTAGCGGCGGCTCCGGCGGCAACTTCAACAACCAGCCGGCCGGTACGGTAGACCTGCGCAACACCGGCACGGCCCTGGGCATGGGACCGAGTACGACATTCACGAATTACGGGACGCTGATCAAATCCGCAGGCAACGTCAGTTCTCTGTTCACGAATTTTCGAAACAACGGCCTGGTCGATATCCAGGCCGGCACCCTCCAACTGACAGGAACCAATGGCCTGACGCATATCCAGACGGCCGGATCGACGATCCTGAACGGCGGCATCCTCAGCATCACCAACAACGCACCTTACCAGCTTCAAGGCGGCGAACTTCATGGAGCGGGCACCATCACCGGGAACATTCTCAACTCCGCCGGCACGATTGAAGCGGGCCTATCGGTGGGCACGCTGACGATCAGCGGCACCTACGTCCAGCAGCCGGCCGCCACCCTGCGCGTCGAGATCGGTGGCGCGGCCCCTGGCCTGTTTGACCTGATCCAGGTCGGCGGCCAGGTGAACCTCGCAGGCAACCTACGTGTGCAGCCTGTCAACGGCTTTACACCGAGCGTCGGCAACACGTTTGTCATCCTCACCGGCAGCGCCATCACTGGAACATTTGCGACCCTGAGCGGCACGCCCGGATTCGAAGTGTCTTACACGCCGACGCAGGTGATCCTGACCGCCGTCGATTCGCCCTGCCCGGGCGCCATCACCGGCGATTGCGATGGAAACGGCGCGTTGGTGCCTTCCGTGGATTTGCCCTGCTTTATCGACGCACTTCTTCATTCGGCGACCGCGCCATTCTGCGCGGTCTTCCGATCGGATGTGAACGAAGATGGCCTCACCAATGGGCTTGATGTTCAGGCGATGGTGAATTGCATCATCCAGGGGTGCCCATAAAGGAATCGGACTTTTCTCGCCCGACAAAAGAGACAGATGCAGGTACTGAGCCTGTGACTCAACACCTGCACCCTCTTGGGAGGAAGTTCAAATCCGCACGCGCAACTACGGCCCGATCAGCAAACGCAACACTGTTTGGGTGGCTTGTAGAACAATTGCCGAACGCGGGAATTGAAAGCATCGTCCGCGGTCCTGGTCGCAAAATACTAAATGAGGAATGGGAACGCCACGAAGCGGCAGTCAGTTCGAGGTAGAGCTTTGCCGTCCCCCGGAATGGCATATGCCTTGCAATGACATACGTACTGGATAGTCTCCAGAAACACATCATTCACCATAAAGAATGATCCCCGGGCACGGATTTCGTCCTGACGCGGCGAATCGCTTGATCGACCCGTTCGACCTTTGTGCCGACAGCATTGCAGGCTCGCCTCGACTTGCTTCCAAGGAAGTGGATTGCGGCCCAAACCAGGTTCAGTTCGCAAACAGGAGCCAACAGGTGCCATAACCCGAATCTCAACAGTGAGCAAAGACTCTGAGACTTTCAATCCAAAAGGCGGCATTTGAGCCTAACCCGCTAGGAGATGCGCGGCGAAGAGGTACTCGTCGAGAGACGCCAATCTTGTTCCTCTATCAAACTGTCGGTTAACATGCGTGGCTCGTGCATCTACCCGATTGGTTCTCCCTGCACCTCAGTCAATTGCCTAAATAGATGACTCAATCGCGCAGTCATCGGACCCGGCTGGCCATCACCGATCTGGCGGCCATCGACCTTGATGACCGGGGCGAGCTCACCCATGGTCCCGGTGCAGAAGCACTCCTGCGCCCGATAGAGTTCCGTGAGCGAGATATCCGACTCCAGGCACGCGATGCCGTGCCCCTCGCAGAGGCCCAGCACGACTGACCGCGTGATGCCCTCGGGGCAGGCAAGCAGCCGACTGGTCTTCACGATCCCGCCATCGACCAGGAACACGTGTGTCGCGTTGGTCTCGGCGATGAAGCCCCGCGTGTCGAACATCAGTGCGTCATCCGCGCCGGCCACGTTGGCCTCGATTTTCGCCAGGATGGACGGAATCAAATTGCAGTGGTGAACCTTGGGATCCAGGCAATCCGGCGGCGGGCGTCGAACGCTGCTGGTGATGAGCGTGATGCCGGATTTGTCGTACACCGGCGACTTGTGCTCCGCCAGAATGATGAGCGTCGGCCCCGCGGTGTTCAACCGCGGATCCATGCCGCTGGTGTACTTCACGCCACGCGTGAGCGTCAGCCGGACATGAACGCCATCGGTCATCTTGTTGGCGGCGAGCGTTTGACGGAGCTGCTCGATGATCTGCTCGTCGCCGGGAATGTCCCGGAAGGCCAGGGCAATGGCCGAACTGCGCAGCCGCGACAGATGTTCGCGAAGTTTGAAGATGCGCCCCTGGTAGACCCGCAGACCCTCCCACACCGCATCACCACCCTGGACAGCCGAGTCAAACGGGCTGATGCCGGCCTCGTCACGGTGGACCAGCCGCCCGTTGATGTTCACCAGGATGTCGTTGTTTCTGGGGTCTCGCGCTTGCAGCACATGGCACCTTGTCGTCAGCGAAGGCAGTGTCAACGCCCCAGGCGCCGGCCGTGGAGTGCCTCATAGCATTGCAGACACTCGTCGAGCAATGGCCGCAAGCGGTCCGGCAGCGGCTCATCCTTGGGTCGATAGGGCTCGAAACCGGTGGAACGTTCCACTGCGGAATACCAATGTTTGGCCCAGATGCCGTCAGTCTCGCGCCGTCCGGGAGGCCAGGACAGCATCGCGTCCGTGAATTCGACGCCGAGTTCGTCGCACAGCAGGCCAAGCATGCGACGCGGGTCTTCGAGCACGTCGCGGGCATCAATGATCGGCGGGGCTTTGCCGGTCAGCCGCTCGATCATCCCTGAGATTTCAATTTGCTGGGGCAGACCGGTGTCCGCCAGGCGAGGGTTGGGCAGGAAACGGATAAGCGACGCAAGTACCTCGGCGGGATGGCGGATGAGGAGACAATGGGTGAGTGGACGAAGCCAATCGCGATCAATCTCCGGCAGCAGATGATGGGCCATGTGTTTCTGGTAGAAGACCCGCTTGCCTTCCGGTATGGGGCCCTGAAGCCATTCGACAACGACCCGCCAATCCGCTTCGTGATGTGAGATCACCTCATCCCTGCCGGGATGGTCGAGGCCGGTCGCCTTCAGGTAATACGCGTAGAGCGGTTCATCACAGACGACGGTGTCCGGCCGGTTGCCCCAGGCGCGCATCATGGCGGTGGAGATATTCCGGGGACCCGACCACATGGCCAGTCGAAGGATGGTTGTCATCGCATGACCAAGATACACGACGTCCGATGCGAAGGCGCAGATTGGGCAAGTCTTGTGTGCTCTACATCAGTTCCAAAGTCAGTCACGCAGAACGTCAGAGCGAATCGAAACTTTTACAGACAGCGCTAAGTGTGGGAGCCAGTCCTGCCAGCCCGCTCGACTCGCGCGGTGCGAACTCATTGACGGCCTCAAAAACGGCCTCCAGGCTGGCGTGACCCAATAAATCGACACCCAGCATATGAGACCCGAATGGACTTGACGCAATTAGTTCAACCGTCGGAGTTGGGCGGGACCGTAAGTCTCTTGCTGTGCGATGCTTACGAAAGCAGCAGAAGAAATTCGAGCGCACGACGGCCGGCTTGGGAACACTTCAAGACAGGATTCTAACCTGCCAATCGACAATGATTAACGGTTACGACGAATGGAGTTGCGTCACTGATTATGGACTGTTAGCATACTGGCTAACGACTGTTTTCAGGGTGATTCTGACGCAACTTTGACGCAACTTTTCGAACCCTCATTTCGTGCTTCAATTGTCACAGAGTGCGCTCACTGGACAAACACCAGCAGAACGCCTGACGGGTCCCAAATGTGGAAAACGAGCGAGCCGTCAACGGGCTCAGGCGCCTTGATTCGAATTCCAGGAATGGCGCCGCTCCCGAATGTCTGCTGAGCATGCCGATGCCACGCCTCGACATCGTCCACGTCTAAAACCATCATGCAATTGTCTGCCCAGTCCTTCACGTAGTAATCCTGAAGCCGGATTTGATGGCCGTTCAGCTCAAGATCGACCGTGCCACCGAAGGTCGGGCTCATCTTGAACCCAAGCTCCAAGTAGAATCGCTTCGAGAGTTCGAAGTTCCGCGCTGGTATGTACACCTTGAGACCCTTGATGCTCCGGGACAATTTCGCTCCTCCATTCCAATTCGACGAACAGCCAGCGCCGTTCCATTGAACCTCTCAGCACGTAGGGTGGTCGCTCGTCAACTCGCTAAAGACCAAGACGTAGCCATTGGGATCGCGACACGAGAATTCGCGTCGGCCGTATCCATAGACTTCCGGACCCCACAGAATCTCAGTCCGTGACTTCAGCTTTTCGTAGATTTCCATGACATCGCCGGGAGCAACATCGAAGTGGATTTGCCCAGTGAGGTTGGGCGGACCAGGCCACAGCGAAGAGTCAAAAATGATGGTGGCGCCGCCATTGTCGAGAATCGCCAGACTCGGCTCATTCGCCGGATGCAGAGTTTCGACCCTGAAACCAAGAATGTCGAGATAGAACGCAATCGTCTCCGGGATGTTTCGCGTGGCGAGAAACGGTGTAACGCGGTTGAACGGTCTCATAACGGGACCTCGCTTCCGATTACCCGAAGGTCCTTTCGGAAGAATTGCAGGCGGAGCGTGGGCTTGAACCCGAATGCTATGTGGGCACGTTGACTGATTTCGTTGTGCAATTCCGCGTCAGAACCGAGTTCGTCATAGCCGTTGTCACGACACCAACACTCGGCCTGATCCATCAGGGCACGACCTACGCCGCTTTGACGCAAATCGGGAGCAACCCACCAGCCCTCGACGTACGGAACTGGCACCGAAACGCACCCTTCAGCCCAGGGCCGAATTGCAAGAGAAATGAACCCGCCAAGCCCGCCGGTTTCTCGTTCCCAAACGAACACCTTTTCGTCAGTGAAGTCGTACTTCGTCTCCGCAGGACAAAGCGCAGACATCATTGCCTGCACGTGCGGAAGTTCATCGGGATTCATCTGGCGACAGGGCATTTCACAAACCTAGAGTTTGCTCTGGAGAGATTTCATCAGCCGGTCCATCTGCTCGTCGGCCAGAATAGGCTTCGTCCGCTTTCGCAGTGCGGCATCGAATCGGTCGTAGATCGGCTGCCAGTTGCGTTTGGTCCGTACTTTCCGAAGCTCGGTTGATATTTCATTGGCAAGATGGTCCCATTCCTCTTCGGCGCATTTCACCAAGCGTCCGGTCTGGGCGTCGTTCAGGCGCTCTTCCTCGGCAAATGCGGTGATTGTGCGGATGGTGAGAGTGCGGTGCTCGATCGCCGACAGTTCGATGATTCGCTCAGCGTCCCGCCATTCCTCCGTTTGCAATGCCCGTTGCAGTTCCTGGCCGATCACGCGAGTTGGCGATCGAGTGCGAGTGCTGAGTACCTCGCCAAGCTCCTTCGCAACTCTGTCCACGTCTTCAAGCGGAGAAACTGTTACCCGGAACAGCTTTCCGCTGCGATTGGCGTAGGATTTTTCGACGCCTTTCACTTTGTCCAGCTGCGCCGGCACGGGCGCGATACGGCCACCTCAGCCAAGGCCGCTGACCGCGCGTCATGTGAATCCTTCGATTTTGAAAACAATCTGTCTCCGGACATTGTCGGCTTTGGCGCCGTTGTCCACGCGTGATACCGCACCTGCCGTCAGCTTGCCGATTCGGTCGGCAATCCTCTCTGCGGTTGGCAATCCGCCTGAGTAAACGCGGCATTTCATTTCTGGACTGTTTGGCGGGGCCATATCGAATAGGTCTTTGCCGTTGACCAACACCGTTGGTGTCGGCCACCCACGTCGAAGGTCATCGGCAGCAAGTTTGTCTTGAGCGATGTATTCGACGGTGGCGTGCAACTTGAGATTCGTGACCGCTTGCTGAACGTTGGCTCGTAGAGGCGGCGTGTTTGGACAATCCTCGAATCCCAATATTTCGATCCGTATGCCTGAAACAGAAGCTCGCGCCGTGGGTTTCCCCAGTGCCTGCTCGGCCATCTCGCGCATGGCTGAAAACAAATTGCCTTCCCGCGGCGGGGCATCCGGAGTATCACGCCAGTACGTCGAATTCTCGCCGTCAATTCGGCCACAATGCCGAATCCAGTGCGTTGGAACGGGTGGACTTTCGATTGATGCTTCCCAGCGCACACCCGGCGCGTAAAGCATGTAAAGATCCCACTGCGGGCGCTCGCGCTCGTAACGATCACGCAGATGTTCCGCTAATGGATGCTCTGGCGGAAGTGATTTGATTGCACGGTCGATGAATCCCTGGAATGTCTTGCCGGAATAAGCCCAGCCGACTGCCTGTCGGGAGTCGTAAAATTGAGTCGCTCGGTCGGGAGGAAAAATCGTTGCCGACGAACGAGCCGCGTCCTCGTTGTCGGATTGAAGCATCGGAATCCAGACTGTGATCGCAGAAACCTGGTCTGCCGGATACGGTCGCGTGATTTCTCTCTCGACGGCTTCGGCTCCAAGCACGCACTCGCTGCAGGTGGGTGATACAAGCGAGAACACGCGCCATCGCTCGCTCTGTGCGTTGAACGCGGTTCGGAGCGGGGTCATGTCCTGCGTGAGCACAGTCAATTCCCGCGGCGTTTTATCTCGGGGCACGATAGCCTCACCGCAGCAGGATTTGGATGACGCGGCGCATCCAACCAGCGATATTCCAAGAATTACGATTGCGACGATGATGATGAACTTCAAGGGCCACGGCTCCTTTCGGGCGAATCCACTCCTTAAGCGGATTGCGCCACGACAAGGATTGTACACCCTGAACCGTGGTTCAAGGTCAAGCGTGCATTTTCTCTCGCTTGGGAGAACGACAACACGCATCGGAAGAGGCCGACAGGCTATCCAACACGCCGCAACGGCCCGTTCTCTCCGTCCTCCGGCAGACCGCCAGCCATCGCTGCAACATCAGTTCGGCTTCGCGAAGCTGCTTTATTTGCTCTTCAACGCGGGCCAGTCGATTCCTCGCCAAGTCCTGAACTTTTCGGCAAGGCGCCGGATCGCCATCGCGGAATCGAAGCAGCAGCGCGATATCCGCCAACGTGAATCCAGCCGCTTGAGCCGAACGAACGAAGCCCAATCGCCTCAGGGCATCATCGTCATAGAGGCGGTAGTTGCCAGCGCTTCGCGTCATGGGTTTCAGCAGCTTCCTGCGCTCATAAAAGCGCACGGTTGAAACGGGAACCTGTGCCGACTTCGCCAGCTGCCCGATCGTGAATGTGGCGTCCATGACAAGATCGTACCGAGATTGAACTCAGGTTCAATGTTTTCGATCCATTCATTCATGAAGTTGCCTTTGACAAATGCCGAGCAATCGAAGTGCCTGGGCGTGTGTGAAAGAACGACTGCCAGCTTCCCGGCGACTGTTTCTGGACTGGATTTGACGCAACTACTACAAATGTCGAAGATCGCTGATCCTGTAAACATCGGTCGGACCCTAACTTATGAAAGCGGGCGATGGGATTCGAACCCACGACGTCCAGCTTGGGAATCCTCCAGAGCCCGTTTCTAACCCACCGCCAGATAAGCAGTAACGATCGACGCGCCCTTGAGTTATGCACTGATTTCAAACTGGGTCGGGACTGGTTCCTGGAGTGAATTCGAGGTGAATCCGACGCAACCCTGACGCAACTTTCAACGAGTGAACGCTCAGCATCCGCAGCGATCTCTCAGGCAAGACAAAAACACTAGCGCTGCACGTTCCACATGAGCCGCGGAATCAGCGACCCGCCTACGTTGCGACCCATTGCGTGATCATGCTAAGCGATTAACACCTAAGGACAATTTATCCCCGCCAACAATTGGGACACGAACGCCGGAAGGTCGCCAGCGAGATCGACGTTTGCATTAAGGCCGTCCTGGTCAGCGTCGCTGCCCGCGCAAGTTGTCGCGCTAGTGACGCAGGCGACGAATGGCCCAATGTCGTGGCCATTGATGAGCGTGTCGCCATTCAAATCGCCCATACACACGTCTGACGCGACATGCAGGCGCACCCGATCACTCAGATACTCAATCGTAAACTCCGGTGGCAGATCGATGACTGCAAACGTGCCCTGAACCAGATTTGCCGTCAATACGTCGAACGTTTCGCCGCCAGAGGTTTCATAGCCATCGATCAAAGTTACCGTCAAGGCGCCGTCGAGGTACGCATTACCCGCAATGGCCAGTCGATCATGTCCGTTCCCAGCAGTCGTGCCTCCGATCTCAATTTCGATCATCGCCTGTCCGCCGATCGAGACGTCGCCGCCGAAGCTCACCACCGCCGGGCTCGCCCCTGGCCGAAGGTCGCCCTCGAAAAACACAATGCCGGCGCCGGGGAACGTGCCCGCTCCCGTCACTGCACCGAAAAACGTGCTGTTGCTACCAGTGCTGGTGCGAATCTGTCCGGAGTTGGCTACGTCATCCAAATAGGTCACCTCGGTGAGCCCGCTGGCCACGATCGAAGCCCCGGCTTGATTCGTGATATCGCCCGTAAGGAGATTGAATCCGCCGCTGAACGCCACGCTCCCCGCGTTGGTCAATCCGCCGTCAAACCGAAGCAACGCGTCCGTGCCGAAAATCAAGCCGGTTGAGGCGAGGTTGGTTACGAGACCCGACGAACGCAGCTCGGCGTCGTCTATTTCGATGTAGCCAGCATTCGAATTGGCCGAAGCTCCGTTGAAGAACAGCGTATCGCCGTCTTCCACGAGAATATCGCCGAGTACGTTATTGGTGACGGCGCCGGTTATGCGGCCGTCTCCGGTCAGTGTACCGCTATTCGAAGTCGGACCGACGAGTCGCCCGTCGTTAATCAGCAGCAATTCACCACTATTTGCAAAGCTCTCGGACGAAACAACCGCTGAGTCCACAGTGAGAAAACCGTTCGGACTTACGTTGCTCACACCAGTGACACCCAAGTTTGCCCCGTTCTCCACGACGAGATCGCCTGCTTCCGCAGTCAGTCCTCCGAAAGATGGACTGACTTGACTGAGGACCAACGTACCCATTCCGGTCTTGGTCACCGTGCCTGCGCCCGAAATAACACCGGTCCAATGGGTCGCACCGAGTGGTTCAATTGCTCCGCCCGACGCGGTGAGGATCAAGGGTCGATTGGAATCGAATGACTGAATGAGCCGCAGTGTGCCGCCGTTCAGCGTCACCGATCCGCCGGCCGCACCCAGAGCAGAATCGGCGGCGACTTCGAGAACCCCGCCGAGGAGGACCGTGCCCGAAGCGTGCGAATTGACGGATGTCAACGTAACAACACCCGCTCCGCTCTTGGTCAGGGGCCCGGGTCCTGTAAATTCGGCGCCGAAGGCGCCGGAAATCAACTGTAAGTTCGTAGCGTTCAATGTACCGGGACCGGCGATGCTGCCCGACGTAAGCGTTACTGTGTCGAGGGTCTCCGTGAACCCGGCAAGCTGAAACGCGCCGCCGTTAACATTTAGATCGGAGCTGTTCGCCAAACGTTCATTCTGAAGAGCGAGGTCGACACTGCCGGCGTCAATCGACAGCGTACCAGTGAATGTGCTCGCCCCAGACAGCGCGAGCGCGCCGGCGCCAATCTTGATGATATTCCCGGTGCCGACAAACTGTCCTGTAAAGCCCATGTCTTCGCCGCCGACTCCGATTCTCAATGTCGAATCATTGAGCCGCACAACCCCGTCTCCGACGATATTGCGGATCGACTCAGAGATTCCGGAAGTAAACTGCCGCAACGTTGCCGGCGCTATCACGATGACAGGCGACGCATTTGGAATCACGTCGCTGGCCGACAGTTGCAGTTCGCCGCCCACAACGCGGGTCTCGCCCGAATAGCCATTGGGACCAAAGAGCTTCACGATCCCGCTCGTCTCCTTAAGCACGTCCCCGTTGCCCCCCAGTGCCGCGTGCACGTTTCCGGATTGAAGCCTGAAATAGCTCGCGCTCAGCGTACCGGCCCCCGTTACGACGCCGCTCGTCAGCGTCGCTTCTTCGACGGTCTCGGTGAATGCGTTGAGGTGAAAAGTCCCGCCGTTGACGAGTATGTCGGACGAATCGGCGAGCCGCTCGCTCGCGGTAATTTCGAGGATCCCGCCATTGATGGTGGTGACGCCGGTATAGGAATTGCTGGCTGCGAGTGCCTGTGTACCTGTTCCGTTCTTCGTAAGTCCGCCAGTGCCGGAAATTACACCGGAAAAGGGAATCCCCGGTACCGTGTGGTCGGCGGTGAGCGTCGCCACGCCCAGAGAGATGTTTCCGAATCCTACGAGCGGGCCGACGGTTTCGTTGAAGTTGTTTAGGTCCAGGGTCGCGCCGGCATCTACCTGAACGATCTCGCCGTTCGGCAGACGATTGTGTCCCAAAAGCCGCAACGTCCCATCCGCGATGGTCGTCTTCCCGGTATATGCATTGACCCCGGCCAGGGAGAGCGTGCCGCTTCCGGTCTTAACCAGTTCGCCATCACCGGTGATTTCGCCCGAATAGGTCGAGCTGGCGCCGCCGGTCCCTAAGGTGAGCTTCGTGCTCGCGCCCATGCTGATGTCCCCGACGCCGCTGAGCGCGCCGATGGTCTCCTCCACGAGATCGGCAACAACGAAGTTCGCATTATTCTGGGCGATGGTGAGTGGTCCGGCATCCGGCAGGCACTCGTTAGCTCCCAGCGCAAGCGTGCCTTGATTGATGAGTGTTCCGCCGGTGTGCGAACACGAATTGTTGAGGGTGACTGTGGAACCAATTGTCGTCTTTGTCAGCGCCCCGGGCCCGGCGAGATGCACGCCGATTGAACCCTGCTCGACATTAAAGGCTGTGGCAATCAAGGTTGAGGTGTTGCCCAGTATTGACCCGGATTGAAGTATGAAGCCGTCGACCGTCTCCTGACCGCCCAATTGCAGACTTCCGCCGGCTATCTCCAGATCGCAGGTATCTGCCAGGCGCTCCGCGCCGCTCAGAACCAAATTGGTATTGGTACCCGTCACCCGCACCACGCCTGCGGTGATGCCGGTTCCCGAATAGGTCCACGAAGAGTTGTTTCCGCCCTTGATGAAGGTCGCGGTGGGGCTGCCGTTTACAGTTCCGGCAAACGATGCTGTGCCGGTCACCGTCAGCACCGAGGTTCCGGGCAAATTGACGGACGTGGTCGCGCTTGCCGAGGTTAGTTGACCAATCGTACCGGTAAAACCGTTGATGTCAAGCATCGTGGAGTTGAGAAGCGTAAAGGCGCCCGAAGAGGGCAACGCGCTGTTGGCCGTGAAACGAACGACGCCAGAATTGATGGTCGTGCCGCCAGTATGATTCATCGATCCGGCAATTTGCAACACGCCGGAGCCATTTTTGACCACAGCGCCTGTTCCAGAACCGCCCAAATCAGAGAGCGTGATCGCGGAGCTGCCGGTCAGCGTCAGTATGTCTCCCGGCGAGATCTGTACAGCTCCCAGAATCGCGATGGGACCGGCCGCTGCATTCCAGGTCTGGCTGCTGCCGACCGGCATGGTGACGTTCAACGTCTGTAGATCGGCGTCGTTATTGGTGATCCCGCCGCTGCTGATGATCAGGCTGGATGGACCGCCAATGACGTACGCGCCGGCGCTGTTGTTGAAGGTCAGCGATTGGATTTGTTGCGTCACATTGACGATTGGCGTGAGGCGACCGCTGGCGCCAAACACGACATTCGCAGTGAAGTTGTTTGCCGGAATGACATCCGGATTCCAGTTGAACGCGGTCGTCCAGTTGTCGTTCATGCCGCCACCGTCCCAGGTCTGGGCGAGGGTTGGCGTGACTGACGCGAAAATGATGAGTCCTGTGACGATAGACAGCGCTTTCATTTTGGCTCTCCCGCCTCTTCAAACCCATTGCACTTTAGTAAGCGAAATTAGCCCACGGATTGCTAGTCCCGATGCCGCCGGAATAGGCATTGCCGCTGATCGCGGTGAGGTTCGTCGTCGGAGCGAGTATCTGGCCGACCGCGTTTCCCACGGCGATTTCGAAATTGATGGTGTTGCTGGCGGCGGTGTTCTGGACGATTACGTTGTCGGTTCCGTCGACGTCGATTCCACGATCGGCGCCGGTGCAGTGGTTGCCCTCTATGCGACTGCCATTCCCCGTGGCGTGAATGCCCGCGCCAATGTCAAGGCCATTGCCTCTGCAGACGTTATCGCGGAGGGCACAGTCGGAAAAACACCTGATGCCATCATTCTCGTTTCCATTCGCCGTACAATTGGAAATTGTACTTCCAATGCCGGCGTTAATACCGCTGCCCGTGTTGTTGTATGATGAGCAATTCAATACCACACAGTTTGAACCACCAATGCCATCTTCATCATTGCGACTTGAAGAGCAATTGACGACTGTGCAGCCCGAGGTGACAATAATTCCACCGAAGTTGTTCTCATAGGCTACACAATTGAGGACCGTGCAGCTTTCCGAGCAGGCGATTCCTGGACCATGGTTTGCGAAGGCCGAGCAATTCGTAACCGTGTTTCCCTGGCTCAGCCTGATGCCTGCATTGCCATTTTCTCTGGCGATCAAGTCGGCCACCCGACAGTTAATTCCACCAAAAGTTTGGAGTTCAATTCCACACCCATCCCATGAGTGGATGGCTCCATTGACGATGGCGATATTCTCAAAATTGCCGTTGGAGCTAATCCCATGTAGTGAGTTCGCGACGCCGACCAGCGCATGCCCAGCCAGATCAATTGTGATATCGCTGGAATTGAGAGTGATCCCGTTATTAACTGCGATTCCAGTGAGACTGCCGGCGAGCTTGACTGACGCCGGCCAATCGATGGACTCCGGTATCTGACAGAGCAGCAGGTTGAGCTGGTTGCCTGCGACTATGTCGTAGTTGTCCGCGCTGCCGCGCACGACGTTGTCGGCCACGTAATTGTCGCCCGAGTCGATGTCCAGCCCGCGATCAGCGCCGATGCAGGTGTTGGATTCGATGCGATTGTTGTTGCCGGTGACGTGGATGTTGGCTCCGTCCTCGGCGCCGAAGCCGTTTTGTCCGCAATGGTTGCCGCGGACCTGCGTAGCGTTGCCGACCTCGATACCGTCGCCGCCGTTCGCTGAGCTTTCGCAGTTGAGAATGCTCACGTTCTGATTGGGCCCGCCGGCAAAGATGCCATCGCCGGTGTTGGAGCGGGCCACGCATCCTTCGACGATGCCGCCGTTACGAGTCTGGATGCCACGACCACCGTTAGAACTGGCCGTGCAGTCGTGGATTCGCGAACCGGCCCCGTCGGCCAGCAGGCCGGTCGTGCCGTTGCCGGACGCGATCACGCCGTCTATCACGGAGTTGTCGCCGAAGAGCGACACGCCCATCTCACCCCAGCCGCGCAGCGTGCCGTTGCGCACCACGATGCGGGCGAAGGATGCCGGCGCGGAGATTCCGGAGAGCGAACCGCCGACGCCGATCAGCGCATGACCACCCAGGTCGAGCGTCACATCCGAGGCGGCTATTTCAATCCCCGCCTTGCCGGATTCGCCGGTCACGTTTCCGGTCAGGTAGTACGAGCCCGACTGAGCGATCCGGAAAGTCGAATTCGCGTCACCGGGCGTATTAGCCGAGTTGACGGCGATTCGCGGCTCAACATCGACGAGCGTCTTCATGGTCGGCGCGATCGGTCCCGCCGGCGGGTTGAGATCGCCGCCGATAGCGAGATATCCACAGATAAGGGCGATTGAGATTGTTGCCGGTAACACTGTTGACAGTCGTACTCGGCGCATGATTTGTCTCCTCCATCAGTGGCTGAATTAAGTTGCACAAGCTGCTTGAAGCCGCCAATCGATCAATCTGGACGACTGGCTGCGGGCTGCGACGTCGCCTGCTTTGCCAGGCGTTCGATCTGGGCCAGCGCATCGTCGCATTTCTTGCGCAGGCTGACCGGCTCGGGACGGATTCGCGCGGCCATTTCAGACGCTTCTCTTGCCGCGGCCAGCGCTTCGGGAATACGATCGAGTTTTGCGAGGGTCAGTCCCAGGTTGCGAAACGTATTTGCCGTGCTCGGATGGTCATTCGCGTGCAGCCGCTGATACATGGCGAGTGCTTCTCGAACAAGGGGCTCCGCCTCGGCCGCCCGGTCGGTCTCGCGAAGCGTCACGGAGCAGTTGTTCAAGCTCAATGCCAGATCTGGATGGTCCCCCGTAAACAATCGTCGCCGCATGCCCAGGGCACTTTCATTTAACGAATGCGCCTCCTTAGTTTTTTTCTGAAGTAACAATGAAACTGCCAGACTGCTCATGCTGGAGGCAACCTGTAGATGATCCCCTGTGAGCTCCTTTTGTTCAATTTCCAACGCGTCGCGAAATAGTTTCTCTCCCTCCAATGGCCGACCGAGGTCGTTGAGAATCAAACCCAGGTTTCCCATGCAACGTGCGGTCAGCAGATGACCCTGCGGATAGAGTCGCTTCCACATCTCCACGGCTTGAATCGATAACTCCTCTGCTTCCCGAAGCCGGCCAATGTCACGATACAGAACTGACAGGTTATTGAGTGAGTTGGCCGTGTCCGGGTGGTCGCCTGCGTTAATGCGGCGGTATGTTTCGATCACCTTCCGATAGCCTGCCTCGGCTTGCTCTGACTTGCCCTGTTTCCACCGCGCCATGGCGAGGCCACTTTGCGTGTCGGCCACGGCATCCTCGTCTTTTTCCGCGGTATTTGCGGCCCAGCGTCGCTCTGCAATTTCCGCAGCTTCCTGAAATGCAGACTCCGCTTCCGCATAGCGGCCGCGCGAAGAAAGAATAAGGCCCAACTGATGAAGTGCGATCAGTTTCCTCTTGTGGTCGTCTGGAAGTACGCGGCGCGCCATTTCAACCGCCTCACGTGACGCCCTTTCGGACTCCTCATGCTTCCCGAGAGAGTCGAGAGCGCCGGCGAGCGAATACAGGTCATGAACCAGTTCGTTGTGGTCGCCGCCGAATGACTTCCGATCGATTTCCAGGGCCAGGCGCATCAATGGCTCTGCCTCAGCCGGCTTGCCCGCCGCCACGAGGATCTCGCCAATCAAGGACAACAAACGACTTCGGGTCAGAGGCTGATCAGCAAGGTCTCCCGATTCGAGGCGCTTGCTCGCCTTGCGCATCGCTTCGACCACTGTCATGTCCGGTCGGCCCCCATGGCCCGGATCCTGGGACCGCAAACTCTCAGTCACGAAGTCCATGACGCTCTCAGCGCGGTTCCGTTCCTCGTCTGCGACTTTCTGCGCGATCAGTGCCTTGTCTCGCTCCAGGGCAGCCTGCTTGGCCTGCCACGCAAACCCTGCTACGCCGATTCCGAGCGCCGTAATGACCGCGGAGACCGCCGCCACGCCGAAGCGATGTTTGCGGACGAACTTGCTCGCGCGGTAGGCCTTGCTGGGCGGCGCCGCGACGACGGCCTCGCCGGATAGATGCCTCTGGATGTCGGCCGCCAACCCGTTGGCGGTTTCGTAGCGGCGGGCGCGATCCTTCTCCAGGGCCTTCATCACGATCCAGTCCAGATCGCCTCTGATTATTGAACTCAGGCGTCTGGGTTCGGTCCGCCGACCGGCCGCCACGGACGGAAGCGTGTCCGTCGAACCGCTCAGCCGCGTGCTCGGACGGGCCGGCTCCACCTCGCGGATGATCCTGATGATCTCCTGATATGCCGCGGCCCGCAGGCTCTTGGCATCAAACGGCGTCACACCGGTCAGCAGCTCGTACAGCAGCACGCCCAGCGAATACACGTCCGTCCGAGTGTCGATATCCAATGAGCCTTCGGCCTGCTCCGGCGACATGTACTGCGGCGTGCCGATCAGTTGCTTGTGCTCGGTGAACAGCGTCTTCTCGGTGAGTCGCGATGCAGTCGCTTTGGCGATCCCAAAGTCGATCACCTTCACCTGCGGCTTGCCATCCACCGTGGCCACCAGCACGTTGCTCGGCTTGATGTCCCGGTGAATCACCCCCTTCTGATGGGCATGCTGCACCGCCTGGCAGACATCCACGAACAGGCCCAGCCGCTCATCGATCGACAGATGCTCGCGGTCGCAATAGGCCGTGATCGGGTCGCCGGTGCACAGCTCCATCACGAAGTAGGGCCGTCCCGTCTCGGTCGCTCCGGCATCCAGCACCTTGGCGATGTGCGGATGGTCCATCAGGGCCAGAGCCTGGCGCTCGGCCTCGAAGCGGGCGATCACCTGGCGGGTGTCCATGCCCAGCTTGATGATCTTCAGGGCCACCCGCCGCCGCACGGGGGTTTCCTGCTCGGCCATGAAGACTGCGCCGAACCCACCTTCGCCGATCTGCTGCAGCAGCTTGTACGGCCCGATCCGCGCCCCAGGACCTTCGGCCATGCGCGGACCCGCCGCAGTGGTCTCATTTGAGCCCCCGCCGGTGGCATCGACATCGGCATCCAGCGAGCCCGGCCGCGCGTCATGTGCGCGCAGCAACGTCCAGACCTCAGCCTTTAGCTGCTCATCCCCCCGACAAGCATCAGCGAGATATCGTGCCCGCTCACCAGCCGGCATCTCCACCACCGCCTCAAACAGGTCGGCTATGCGCTTCGTGTCAATGGCTGCAGGTTTCATTTTGAGAATCCGCGCAAAACTAGAACCCACCGCACCCGCGGGTTGTCGTGAACAAGTCGAGAAGACTCCTGCTGCGGTTAGTTCGACGCTGACGAGTTTTCGCTGTTCTCGGCCCGCATCGTTCGCTGCAGCCAGACTTTTGCAAATGCAAGATGTCGCCGCACCGTCCGATCACTGTCGCCCAACGCCGCGGCAATTTCCTGTGAATTCAAGCCGCCAAAGAAACGCATCTCGACGATCCTGGCGTGAATCGGTAATTCGACAGCCAGGCGATCCAGCGCTTCATTTAGCGCAAGAATGCCCCCGTTTTGGCCATCAGAGGGGAGAATTTCTTCAGCCAGCTCCACCCGGCCCCACTCGCCCCCGCGCTTGTCTGCGTTTCGAGCACGGGCATGGTCCACGAGGATTCGGCGCATGGCCTGTGATGCCGTCGCTAGAAAATGCCCATTATCGCGCCATTGGGCGTTCTCACTTCCAATTAGCCGTATGTAGACCTCGTGCACGAGCGCCGTGGTTTGAAGGGTATGTCCGGCATTTTCGCGGCTCAATAGCCGCCGGGCCACAACGCGAAGCTCTTCATAAAGAACGGGGAAGAGCCGGTCGGCGGCCGCCTGATCGCCGGCCCGTGCCTGGGCAAGCATTTCTGCAAGATTGTTGGGAACGTCATTCGCCATAGCAAAACCCGACCGGGCCGGTGGTGCGACCCGGCCACAGTTTCTTTTCCATTGAAATGGCCAAGCCGCCAAGGGTTTTTCGCTACAGGAATAGTAATCCATGGCAGTACTGAAGTTCAATGAACGCTTGGGCATCGGAGAAATCCAATGACAAGACGAGGTTTCGCGCTCAAATGCCTGTATGTCATCCTGCCGGCAATGCTGTTAACCCAGGCTGTGCTCGCCGATTTCAACCTGTCATGGCACAGCGTTGACGGCGGAGGTGGAAGTAGCGCCGGAGGAACTTATCAACTCACGGGCGTAATTGGGCAGCACGACGTGGGGCAGGTGGCCGCGGGCGGAAGCTACCAATTGACCGGCGGTTTCCTTTCAGGAGCGATCATCGGACCCGCGTGCGCTTGTCCGGCCGATGTCAGCGCAGACGGCCTGCTGAATGGCCGGGATGTCAAATCGTTCGTCAACTGCATGCTCGGGACAGCGCCCAACTGTGCTTGCGCCGAATTGGACGGCGCCAATGGTTTGAGCAGCGGTGACGTTGTCGTGTTCATCAATTCGTTGATGACGGGATCAAACTGTCAATAACAATTGGAGGCCCCCAGTCATGTCTCACGGCTTTTGTCGCGTCCTTGCTTTCGCGATCATTCTCGCTGCCGTTCAGTTTTCGAAAGCGGACGATCTCAGAGAGAATTTCACCTATCAGGGGCGGCTATTCGACAACGGCGCGCCGGTGAACGGCAACTACGACATCCGCTTCAGGCTTTACGATGTCCTGACCAATGGAACCGCCCTGGCCAGCACATGCGCGAACAACAACACGATCAGCGATGGATATTTTACAGTTATCGTCAACCAGTCATTGCTGCAGGGAAACCTCACCGGCAGCAAGCTCTGGCTGGAAATTGAGATCAAGCCGGATCCTACGAGCATTCTCAACTGCGCCGCCGGCGCCTTCACCGTTCTTGCACCGCGACAGGAACTCACCATCGCGCCGCAATCCGGCTATGCCATGCGCACACCGTGGAGCGGGATCTCGGGTGTTCCCGCGGGGTTCGCCGATGGGATCGACAATACTGGAGCATTGACGCTTCCCTTCAGCGGAAACGTCAGCGCCGCACAATCGGCATTCACGGTCAATAACACCTTCACGGGCACGGGAGACCCAGTCGCGGTGCACGGTATCATTGACCCCAGCGAATTCACCTTGAATAACGTGACGCCCGCTGCAGTGTTGGGAGAGAACTTGGATACAGCGGGGCTCGCCATCGGCGTCGCCGGCAAGAGCGCCAGCGGAATCGGAGTTCTGGGCGTCTGCGACACCGATGTCGGCGTGCAGGGCAGCAGCACCACCGGCAACGGCGTTGCGGGACAATCCTCGACCGGGCTCGGCGTACGGGGACTAAGCAACTCCGGCGGTGGTGTGCAGGGAACCAGCTCATCCGGCAGCGGTATCGAGGGCATCAGCAGCACAGGATCGGCTGGCCACTTCAGCATTTCAAATGCCGCAAACGCCGGCGACGCGCTGAAGGTCCTGACGAACGGCAATACCGCAAGCCAGGCGGTGCGAGCCACGCACAGTGGTCTGGGCGATTGCGGATTATTTGAAATCACGAATGCTTCAAACGAAGGAGAGGCTCTTGAGGCACGCACCAACGGGAGCGGCGACGCGGTGCAGGCTATCAATACCGGGACAAGCGGCGGCCGGGCCGGCTTTTTCGAGCAGATCTATCCCGGCACCACTGCCGTCGAGATTCGCGGAACCGAAGCGCTATCGGGCGGATCCCAGGCGCCGCTCAAGGTGTCCAGCAGCGATGGGCAGAGTTTCATCCTGATTGATAATGACGAGATCGACGCCAATCCCGACGCGGATTTGTTTCTGAATTGCGGGAGCAGTAATGGTGATGTTTACATCGCCGGGGCAGGCGGAGATGTCAGAATGGCCAATGGCGGCGGCAATGTCCTCATTGCGGATGACGCGAGCAGACTTGGCGTAGGAATAGGCTCTCCTCTCGCCAAGGTGCATGTGACAGTTGAAGCAGGAACTGGATTGCAAGTGGACGGTGGAAGTGATTCAAATGCAATTCACGCACAAGCATTTGCAAGTGGTGGAGACCACCCACGAGCCGTCTACGCGGTTAGCGACGCGATTGGGGTTTTCGGTCACATATCCGGAGCGATCGGGGGTTTTCAACAGTCAGCGGTCGTTGGGTATGCGGAATCAGGTAACTCTTCGGCATATGGAGTACATGGAATTTCAAACTCGAGCGACGGTGTCGGCGTCAAGGGAGCCGCCACAGGTCCTGGTGCCTTTGCAGTGTATGCATTCGGCGATTTCGGCGGCAATGGCGGCAAGTACTTTGAGATCGACCACCCACTCGACCCGGCGAACAAGTACCTTCGTCACTTCTGCGCGGAAGGACCCGATCCGCTGAATATCTACAACGGGACGGTGGTCCTCGACCAGTCAGGCACAGCCTCGGTCGCGCTGCCGGAATACTTCGAGGCATTGAACCGCGACTTCACCTATCAACTGACCTGTGTCGGGGGTCACGCGCCCGTCTACGTCGCCGAGGAAGTCGCCAATAATCGCTTCCGCATCGCCGGAGGCACGCCCGGACTCAAAGTCTCTTGGACCGTTACCGGCATCCGCAACGATCCATATATGCAACACCGTCGCAAGCCGGTCGAGCAGGACAAGCCCGTCGAGTTGAGAGGGAAATACCTTTTCCCCGAGCTGTATGGCGCATCCCCCGACCTTGCAATCGAAAGGCCCATACGCTCAATAGACAAGTCAAACTCCGAATCAACTCATACCAGACGTCATTGATCGGCGCCTATGATGCCAGCGCTGCTACGAACGCTGAAAGATCCGCCAGGTTAAGCGTCCCATCCATGTTTTTGTCCGCGGAACAGTAGGGCGCACTGGGCTGTTCACCGGAGATAATTAGCGATACGAATGCCTGAATGTCCCGTCCATTAACAAGAGAGTCACCAGTCACATCGCCTGAGCCAGACGCAAAGACGGCCAAGGTCACGTCGTCGCTGTGTAGCGAAGAGCACACGTTACTGGTGACGCAGTCATAGGCGCCTATGTCCGCGAGAGCCACGGGGCTGATCATCAGAGCCGCGCTGTTCGCGCCGGAGATGTTTCCGCTGTTCGATAGCGGCGTCAGGTTGCGGCGCCATTGATAGCTGGGCGCCGGGATGCCACCCGCGGTCACTGAGAGGCTCACGCTGCCACCGACACAGGCTACGGCGGCGACCGGAGGCTGCTGGATGAACGTCGGATCTGAGTTGACCGTAAGCAGGGCTGAAGCGCTGGTCACCGTTGCGCAGACGTTCGTCACCACGCAGTCGTAACTGCCCGCGTCGTCCTCTGCGACCGGGTCAATTACAAGGCTGCTGCCGTTCGCACCGCCGATGTCGACGCCACCCTTTCGCCACTGATATGTCGGCGCGGGAGTTCCATGTGCGACCACTGAAAACGTTGCCGCGCCGCCCGCGCAGACTGCCTGCGAATCGGGGTCATCTGAAATGCTCGCTGCGACATTGATCGTCAGTGTCGCCGGCGCGCTCGTATCTGTCGCGCAGATGTTGGTCACCACGCAGTCATAACTGCCGGCGTCGGCCGGCTGGACATTCGTCAAATTGAGCGTCGGGCTGGTTTCTCCATCAATATTGACAGTGTTCTTGCGCCACTGATACGTCGGCGCCGGAGTGCCACTTGCGGTTACGGCAAACGTCACGTCGCTTCCAGAACAAATGGTGACCGAGTCGGGATCGTCGGTCGCCTCGGCAGGCGTGTTCACAGTCAGCACCGCGGGCGCGCTTGCCGGACTGCCGCATACGTTGTTGGCAACGCAATCGTAGATCCCCGCGTCCGCCGGTTGAACGTTATTCAGAATCAGCGTCGGACCCGTCGCGTCGAGAATGTTAATGTTGTTTTTGCGCCATTGAAGGGTCGCCGCAGGGATGCCCGCAGCGGAGACCGAGAAGTTCACCGTGCTGCCGGAGCAAATGGTCTGTGAATCGGGATCGTCGGAGAAACTCGGGGCGACGTTGACCGTTAGCGTCGCCGCAACGGAGTTCTCGAACCCACATACATTTGTCACGATCACATCGTAGTCGCCCGCATCGGCCGGTTGCACGTTTGCATCCGTGTACGAGTTCGCAGTTTCGCCGGGCATGTCGACGCCGCCCTTGCGCCATTGATAGCTGAATGGCCCGCTGCCGGCGGCGACGACCGCAAATGT
>CAYXEY010000012.1:0-25904 GCA_964464105.1 uncultured Planctomycetaceae bacterium | reverse complement strand
ATGCGGAACGGAGAAGTCGGCAGTCGGAACTCTCAATACATGCCTCAGTGTTCCGCGTTCCGCGTTCCGACTTCCGCGCTTCCAAAGGCGTTACCACGGATTTCGCACGTGGCACACCCGACCGGTCTTCACGATGTAGTCCTGATGGTAATCCTCGGCGGGCCAGAAGGTCTTGGCCGGCTCGACCTGGGTGACGATTTTTCGACCCTTGTATGAACCGGTCGTCTCCAACTCCTTGATGTACTCCAGGGCCTGTTTCTTCTGCTCCTCGGAGGTGTAGTAGATGCCGGAGCGGTATTGATCGCCGACGTCCGGCCCCTGGCGATTGAGCTGCGTGGCGTCGTGCATGACGAAAAATGCCTCAAGCAATCGCCGGTAGGTGATCTTCTTAGGATCAAACACGACCTTCACCGCTTCGGCATGGCCCGTGCCGTGCCCGCAGACGTCTTCATATGTCGGTTTGTCTTTTTTACCCTGCATGTAGCCACTGGCCGCATCGATCACGCCTTCGCCCTTCTGGAAGTAATGTTCGATGCCCCAGAAGCAGCCGCCGGCGAAGTATGCAGTTTCAGTGGCGACGGCAGAACCAGACTTGGCGGGCATACTCTCGGCGGGCATTTCCTGTCCTTTCTCAAAAAACTTGAGCGACGCGGAATTGAGGCAATGCCGCTCGCCGGTTGGCTTCGGACCATCGTCGAAGACATGGCCCAGATGCGCGCCGCAGCGGGCACAGTTAATCTCGGTGCGCACCATGCCGTGAGCGCGATCGGTCTTGCGGCTCACGTGCTCGGGGTCCACTTCCTGATAGAAGCTCGGCCAGCCGGTGCCGGAGTTGAACTTGTGATCGCTGGAAAAGAGCGGCAGCCCGCAGACGATGCAGGTATAGACGCCATTCTTTTTGTTATCCAGCAGGTTGCCGCAGAAGGCCGGCTCGGTGCCCGACTGCTGGGTCACGCGGTAGGACTCCTTGTCGAGTTTGGATGCAAGCATGCGGACGCGATCGGGCGTCAGCGGGGTGATGTCGTAACCGGTCTTCGAGATCTTCGAGTTCATATGGGTTCCTGCGTTGGAAGGAGCTTTTTTGGCGTCAGACGGTGGGGCGGCGCTGCCGGAGGGCGCGCAACCAATGGCCCAAAGGGCGGCAATCACAAAAGCGCGGCGGGCTATCCCACGATGGGCCGCGCGCGGCCGCCTGAATGAATACGGGTCAGTTGTCATGAATTGAGCCTCCCAATGGGTTGGCGAAAATGCCCGGCCATCTCGGCGAATGGGGCGTATCTCCATTGGATGTCGCGAAGAGCCATACGTTACGGCCGAGTGCTCGCCGGTGCGAATTGCCCTCAAAACGATCAGATCATAGGGGGGCCGCTAAAGAGCGGCTGGAAGGGTGGTCAGGCGGGACGGAGGTGCTTTATTGCGGGGCCCGTGAGCGAGGATTTCCCAGAATCCACCCCACCGTAAATGTAATGATCGCTCCGATGGGGAAGGTCCACGGAAAGGCAAGGCTTCGCGCGGTGTGGGTGATCGTGCCGTCAGGCAGAGTCTTCGTGTCCAGACCGGGTGGAAACCAATGCAGGGCCGCGATGGCCAGAACCGTGCAGACAATCGAGGCCACGCTGTTCAATTCAGTTGTGCGCCGGATCAGCACGAGCACGACGGCCACGATACAGCCGCCGATGACGATTACTCGGGCCAGGTCCACGTTGTTGAGCAATCGCAATGCGCCGGGGAAGTCATACCGAAGGTCATGGACCGAGGCCGCGAAGACCGCGAGCATGGCCAGCGGAATGGCCCAGCCGAGTCCGCGATCAGTACGCCGACCCGGCAGGAACGCGAGCATGAATACGCCCAGCAGGGGGCCGAGCGTGTAGGCGACCAGTGCGAGCGCGAGAAAGACGACGCTCTCGTACCGCCGGCCGATGCTGATGCAGCCCATGGCCATCAGCCCCAGCACGATTCCCCACAGGGCGACAAATGCCTTCGACAAATGGATGTCATTCTTGAACAAACGCCGCAGGCCGCGCCGCCTTCCCTCCGGCTGGCCCAGGAGGCTGACCGACGATTGTGACAATGCCGCCAGCGCGGACTCCAGCGTTGAGATCGCGGAGGCAAGGATGGCCGCGACGATCAGTCCGCGAATGCCGACCGGCACGGCGCGAACGATGAACATCGGCAGAATGGAACTCGACTGACGTACATAACGGGCGGCCTCGGCATCATTCATCGGATGGTGCTCGAAGTAACGACCGATGGCGATGCCGACGAGTAGCATGATCACTGGAACGATCAGGCCCAGCATGCTGAACATGACCGCCTTGCGGGCCTCGGCCTGGTTACGGCTGCAGAACATCCGCTGGGCCATGACTTGGTCGGTGCCAAGCGCGGCGATGTTGAGGAAGGGCGTGGCCAACAGGCCGCACCAGAGGGTGGTCTCCACCGTCCAGTCCCAGCGCGTATCGAGTATGCGAAACTTTCCCTGTTCATATGCACCAGAGACAAGCGTCGAAAACGAATCCGGCACGGCGGTCACGGCGCAATACAACGCGAAGGCCGCGCCGCCCAGCATGACGACAAATTGAATGACATCGGTCCAGATGACCGTGGTCATACCGCCCATCATCGTCCAGCCGATGGAGAAGATCGTGATCAGCCAGATGGCGAGGACCAGGTCGCTTTCGCCGCCGGCGACCGAGGGTGATTCGACGCGAAGCCCGGTGATGACTGCGAGCATGACCGCGGTGACGTAGATCCGCGCCCCCTGGCCCAGCACCCCGCCGACGAAGAAAAGCGCCGTCGTGGCGGTCTTTACCCTCGGCCCCAACCGCCGCCCGGCGTAGTCGTATGGACTGTAGATTTCCTCTTCGGAGAACCGGGGGACGAACATGTAGGCTACGACGATTCGCGCGACCACCACGCCGATGGCCAGTTGGAGATAGGTCATGTTTCCGCCGGCCTTGGCGCTCAATGCGGGCACGCCGATGAACGTGACCGCCGAGATTTCGGTGGCGATGATCGACCCGGAAATGGCCCACCATGGGATCTTGCGTCCGGCCAGAAAGAAGTCGCGGATGGTGGACTGCTTGCCGGCCAGCCTGGCCCCGATGATGGTGGTCAGCACGAGGTAAAGGGCGATGACGGCCCAGTCGAGGGCGGCAAGTTTGGGGATCGAAATGGCGGCGAGCATCTGATGAGGATTCATCGGAGCATTGAGTCGAAACGGACGAACAAAACACCGCGCGAACCCCCATCGTTCGTGCCTTTTTGAACGATGTTCGGCGCGTCGCGGCGCATCAAAAACGTCACATAACCGTCACTTGCCGTTGACTGGTTCCGATAGCACGGATACAGTATTCTGCCTGGGAACTGCCCGCCCTTTGGGCCCGTCGAGCAAGGGTTTGTACGCACAGACCTTGCGATGAGGGACATCCCGCTCCCGATCGCAGGCCGACAGGGTTAGATTTACGCGAGAGGTGAAATCATGGCCGCCAAGCTACCCGTTTGGGGGATTGACGTAGGTCAATGCTCTCTCAAGGCGATGAAGCTCCAGGTCGCCGGCGAGGGGGTCGAACTCGCCGAGTTCGATATCATCGAACACGAAGGCATTCTCTCTCAGGCCGGACCCGAGGCCAATGCCATGGTCCGGGCCGCCATCGAAAAGTTCCTCTCCAAGCACGACGTCAAAGGCACCCGCGTCGTCGTCTCGGTGCCGGGACAGCAGACCCTCACACGCTTCATCAAGATGCCCCCGGTTGAGACCAAGAAGATCCCCGACATGGTCAAGTACGAAGCGGGGCAGCAGATCCCCTTCGACATGGACGAAGTGGTGTGGGACTATCAAGTCTTCCAGGAGCCGGACTCGCCGGACATCGAGGTCGGCATTTTCGCGATTCGGCGCGAGCTGATCCGCAATCACCTGGCGCAGTTCACCGAGCTGGGCATCGAGCCGGTGGTCGCTCAGGCCGGGCCGATGGCGTCTTACAACGCCATCAAGTTCGACCAGCCGCCGCCCGAGGGCGAGTCGATGGTGCTGCTCGATATGGGCGCCGTGTCGACCGACCTCATCGTCATGACCGGCAATACCATCTGGTCGCGTCCGGTGCCGATCGGTGGCAATCGCTTTACCGAGGCGCTGGTCTCGGCGTTCAAGATTTCATTCAAAAAGGCGGAGGAGCTGAAGCGCTCGGCGGCGTCGTCGAAGTACGCGCGGCAGATCTTCCAGGCCATGCGTCCGGTGTTTGCCGATCTGGTCTCGGAAATTCAGCGCTCGATCGGTTCGTACACCTCGAATCACCGCGAGGCGAACATCACCCGCGCACTGGGCATGGGCAACGCCTTCAAGCTGCCGGGTCTGCAGAAGTTCCTGCAGCAGAATCTGCAGATCGATTTCAACAAGTTGGCTGAATTCAGCAAACTGAGCACCGGTTCGATCGGTCAAAGCCCTGAGTTTGTCGAGAATCAGATGAGCTGCGCCATGGCCTATGGCCTTGCTTTGCAGGGGTTGGAAATGTCCGCGGTGGACTCCAACCTGCTTCCGCCGGAGGTGCGCAAGGCGCTGCTGTGGAGCAAGAAGAAGGTCTGGTTCGGCGCGGCGGCGGCCTGTCTGGCTGGTGCGGCGGCCACCATCTGGGGCGCCAACAGCATGGCCATGAGCACGCTGGATGGCGGCATGGGCAGCGTCACCACGCCCAGCGTCACCAATGTGCCGCTGCCTCAGGCCGGCGACGTGATTGCCCAGGGCCAGGGCGGACAAAAGGACGTGGAGTATCTCGCCAAGGTCGGCGGTGCGGCCCAGGCATTGAAGAACGAGTTCAGCCGACTGGGTAGCGGGGCGGATGCCGATCAGGCGCTGTTGACGGAGGTCAGCAAGCTTCCTTCCAACAACACCATTCTCGCGGTTGCAACACAGACGATTCAGAAGATTGTCAATTCCAGCATGGGCGAGGACGTGCGCAAGGCGGCGTCGGCCAGTGAATATGTGCAGACCGTGCTCGACGACAATCGCGTGCCGAAGAAGCAGAGAAAGGCTCGCGACGAAGTATGGGTCGAGTCGCTGCAGATGTCCTATGACACACAGAACGCGGACATTGCATTCGGGAATCTGGTTTCCGCCGATACGGGAACCACAGTCGTGACGCCCAACGGTAAACCCGGTTGGGCCGTTGCGCTGGTGTGCGGCACCACCAAGGAGACACCGTCACAGTGGATTCAAGACGCCCTGATTCACAAGCTTGAGGTTGAAGGGCGTCGCCCCGGGCGCGGTTTCTATTTCGACAGGTTGGCGCTCACCTATGTCAAGCTTCGACCGCTCTCGGGCGAATCATCGACCGCAATGACCGGTATGCCTGTGTCTCCCACGGTTGGCGCGCGCGGAGGCATGCGCGCGGGCGGGGGAGGTGGGCGCGTCGGCGAGCGCGATACGCCCCCGGGCATGGGAACGCCGACCACTCCAGAAGGCCCGCAGCGAGTCAAGACAATTCAGGAACTGATCGCCGCCATGGATTTCAAACCCGGCTTCGATCCGGTCACCGGCGAGCCGACCACGGCGGACAGCGTGTTCGAAATCCGCTTTGTCATCATTCCGAGCGACACGCCGGCGGAGTTGATCCCGGCCGAGTTCAAGCCCAAGGATGCGGCGCCGGCCGACGCGGGCCAACCCAAACCCACTCAACCACCGCGGCGTCCGTGATTCCTGGGTATGCAGTACGACGTGATCGAGAGTGTAAGAGGAGCCTGCAGTCATGGACTTCATCAAGGCAAATAAAACCTGGATCGGCTTCGGATTGGTCGGCGCGGTCGCCATAGGCCTGGGCATTTGGGGCTTTCTGGGCGGATCTGAAGTCGAAGCCAAGATGGCCACGGTCAATCAATTGACCAGCACGGTGCGTGGCCTGCAAAGCGGCGCACAGAATCCCGCCTCGGTTGCGGCCAAGGCGCAGGAAGTTGAGCGCCGCAAGCAGGAGGCCGAGCGCGCCAAGGATGTGGCCCTGGGCGTGCAGAAGTACAACGCCTTTTATGAAACCGTGGAGTCCGGCGAGCGCAAGGCCGCGCCGCGCAAACCGCTGGTTGACAATGTGCTCCCTGCACCAGCAGGCAATTCCGACGCGCTTACCTTTCGCGAAGCCTACTCGCGGGAATTTGAACAATTGACCACGCGGCTCGTGCCCGGCGAAAAGCCGACGCCGGAGCAAATTCAGGCCGAACAAGTTCAGATTGATATGAGCAAGAAGCAGCCCGTTCGCACTGCTGACGATAGCCCTTGGGACATTCATCGAATTTTCGGAACGTCAACCGGTCGGGTTGAGTCGGGCAAGCAGTCGCCGCTTGAGGTGCTGCGCGGCTGGGCCGCTTCGACCGTGGCCTTCCGCAACGCGGAGAATTGCCGCGTTTACGTTGAGCCCAATGCGTTTGGACGACACCGGCTGGTCCTGGCGAACACACCGCCGACAGCTGTAGAAATCTGGCAGGCCCAGATGTCCCTCTGGATTCAGCAGGACATCGTCACCGCCATCGCACGGTGCAACGAAAAGCGCGCCGCCGAGCTGATTGCCAAGGATCCCGAGACCAGGCCTTGGGTCGCCTACATGCCGATCAAGCACATCGAGAAGGTGTCGATCGGCAATCACTTGGGCGGACCGGGAGCGGGCTCCAATATCGATGGGAATTTCAAATTCGCAACGTCGATGACCGGCAAGACGGCAAACAACGACATGTTCGTGGTGCCGATTCAACTGCAAATGGTGGTGGAGGAGTCGGCCCTGCCGGCCATTCTTGAGGAGTTCTGCCGCGTCGGCTTTTACACGCCGATTGGCGTGCAGTTTTACTCGGTGAAACCGAACCCGCTGCAGGTCAACTATGTGTATGGCGACGCCCCGGTGGTCAAGCTGCAGCTCGACCTGGAGGGCTACTTCTTTCACGTGGTCTTTGGCCAGTGGATGCCCAAGGAATTGCAGGACATGTTGAAAAAGCCGTATGTCGATACGCCCGATCCGTTTGGCGGCGGCGGCGGCGGTGGTGGAATTCGGGCCGGCACACGGCGATAAGACCCGGACGCAATCGAACGTGCCGAAAGGCACGTCTGGACCTGGCTGGAGCAGTCTGGCATGGCAAAACAAACAGCTGGCTTTGTTGATCTGCACATTGAGAAGGTCGTCCTCGGCGCCTGCGCCGCGATCTTTCTAGGCACGGCGGCCTATTACTTTGGCGTCGGCCCGTACAAGGTCGATGAGAAGGATCCTAAGCAGCTCATTGAAGGTGCGCGGCAGGTGGCGGAGGAGACTCAGAACCGCGTTCGCAGCGCGCCCGCCTATGACGCAACCAAGGATCCCGGCATCAAGAATATTTCGGCCGAGCCGCTGAAGGTGCTGGCCAAATGGTTCGGAAATGCGGCCGAGGGTCTCACCAAGATCGCCGGGATCGATCCAACCAGCCCGCGAACCCAGGCATTTCCGCCGCCATTGCAAGCCGTACACGGCGTCGCCGATGAAGACAAACTGTCGCTGGCCAAACTTGCAGCGCCCGGCGCCCCGATCGTCATGAGCGGCCACGCCTATCTCGATATGCCGACGCCGACGGATTTTGAAGCGGCACTCAAGTCTGGCGCCGGCAGGCCGGAGTCGCGCGAGCGAAGCTGGGTCAGCGTCGGGGCGCAAATCAACCTGTCCGAACAATTCAAACGCTACCTCGCGGCGCGGTATCCCCAGGGTCCGTCCATGTCGATGCCCATTATCCGGCTGCACCTGCAGCGCAAGGTGGTCGGGGGGGCGGACTGGGAGGACGTTACTCCGTACACGCCGTACAAACGCATAGCGCTGCCGGATGCGAAGTTCCTTCCCAATGGAGCGCTGGATAGCAACTCCTCAACGGAGGTCGGTAAGTTTCGCACGCTGATTCGCGGTGGCCAGGACCTGATTGCCCGCAACCCGCTGCCTCAGAAGTCTCAGGGCACGCGCGGTGATGAGCCGGTCGTGCCGCCGCTGCCCTATATGACCGAGTCGCCGGGTTCGGTGCCCATTACGCCCGGCGCACCACCCAAGGGGAGTGATCCCCTCGCGACCGCCAACATTCAGCGAGCCCGCGAATGGCTCAAGGACGGCGCCAAGGCCCTGGCCGGTCAAAAGCCGTTTGCCGATCCCGATCCGGAATTGGCCCACATGCTGGCGCGGGCCGCATCGGCCACGAAGGGTCTCTCACCCACGGATCTCGAGCGGGCCAAAAAGCTGATGCAGGATGCCGATGCCGCCGCGAAGGCCGCCAAGCGCAGCGTGCCCATGGGTGCGCCCGAGGAGCCGGAGCATCTCATGCCGATCCTGGCTCACGATGTTGATGTCACGCCGGGCCGAAAGTATGTCTACCGCATTCGATATGAGATTCTGAATCCGCTGGTCGGCTGGTCGCGCATGCGCGACACGGCCGACGCGAAGAGAGTGACCCTGGTGTCGGAATGGTCGCCAGAGAGCCGCGAGATTGAGGTCAAGAGCGACATCTTCTACTTCCTGGTGAAGGCCGACGCGAAGGCGCAGTCAGCGGAATTCGCGGTCTACAAGAAGGTCGCCGGCGGCGAGTTCGAGCGCGAAGAGTTCAAGGTCGGCCCGGGCGACATGATCGGCAAGAAGTCGAAGAATGTCGATTTTTCGACCCACAAGGTATTCGTTTTCATCGAGTCGACCAAGGGCGGCAGAGCGGACACGCGCGTTATGCTGGCCGATGCGGTCGACGGCAATCTCAGCGAGCACCTGCTCTCAAAAGACTCAGCCGATCCGCGCATGAGTGAACTTGCCCCAAGCGGACGTAAGAAACGGGGATAGCAGGCCGCCGCATCTTCGCTATTCGCCATTAATAAACAAAGCCCGAGGCGGCTTAGCGCTTCGAGCTTTGAAGAAGATGTGTGATTGTCGCCGCCGCAATGCCGGTCGGAAGCGTTTTCTTTGAACCCCTGCAGCACAGGTGGGCTGACTGGCGGTGGCCCCGGCCCTCCTCGACGCATCGTGGTACGGCCGATTGCCGCGTTCATTCCGACGGCAGCCCGTGGTTCAAACGCATCGGTTCAAGAAAAATGTGCCTCCGTGATCGAACATGACAGCGACATCACCTTCCATGCATACTTCTAGCACGCCGCAATTCACAAGGCAAGGGTACGCCGGGATTACCCCGCGTTCGTGTCCTCAAATCAGCGGTTCATGCCCGCAACCGTATTGCGATTCAGCCCGCGAATGTTAGGATCGAGTGTTGACGCGAGGGCGGGGTCTGTGTACCTGTGCGCCCGCGTCGCGTGCGGGTGAACATCACATGGGCAAAAACGGCATTCGGCGCATCGGCATTCTCACCGGAGGCGGCGATTGCCCCGGGTTGAACGCGGTCATCCGGGCTGTAACAAAGACAGCCGTCTTGGATTATGAGTGGGAGGTCGTCGGGATCGCCGACGGCTTTCTCGGTCTGATCGAGAACCGCATGTGCCCGATGCGGGCCATCGACGTCAGCAACATTCTGACCCGCGGCGGCACCATCCTCGGCACCTCGAACAAGGCCGATCCCTGCCGCCATCCGGTCGGCCAGGATAAGGACGGCAAGCTCATCTTCGCCGATGTTCGCGACAAGTGCATGGACCATTACCGCGCGGCCGGGCTCGACGCCATGATCGTGATCGGCGGCGACGGCACCATGACCTGCGCCGCGTCGATGATCGACAAGGGCGCCCGTTGTGTCGGCGTACCCAAGACGATCGACAACGACCTGTTGCACACCGATGTGACGTTCGGATTTCAGACGGCCGTCGAGGTCGCGACCGAGGCGCTCGACCGCGTGCACACCACGGCGGCCAGCCATCACCGGGTGATGGTCGTCGAGCTGATGGGCCGCAACGCCGGATGGCTCACCCTGCATGCCGGGCTGGCCAGCGGGGCCGATGCAATCCTGTTGCCGGAGATTCCCTACGATCTGGCCAAACTGTGCGACTATTGCAGCCGGCGGAAGCAGTCCGGCAAGACTTCGACGATTGTCGCGGTGTCGGAGGGTGCCAAACCGGTCGGCGGTTCGCAGGTGGTCGATCGCACCATTGCCGACAGCCCCGACCCCATCCGCCTGGGCGGCATCGCCAACGTGCTGCACCGTCAGATCGAGCAGGAGACCGGCATCGAGGCCCGGGCCACGATCCTGGGCCATGTGCAGCGCGGCGGCACGCCGTGCGCATTCGATCGGGTGCTGGCCACGCGCTTCGGACATTTCGCCGCCGGCATGCTGGCGGCGGGGGAGTTCAACCGTCTGGTGGTGGTCAATGACGCGATCATGACACATGTCGCAATTCAGGAGGTCGCCGGACAGCAGCGCCGCGTGCCGATTCACCATCCGCTGATCGGCGCGGCCCGAAGCGTGGGAACGTGCTTCGGCGATTAGGCGCCGGCCTTCCGCGCTTCGTCTATCCGTCGTTTGGCTGTTTCGAGCATTTTTTGTGCCTCGCCATCCTGTTTGAGATTCATATACGCCTTGTGCAAGTGTTCCATCGCGGCGTCGCTGCGCGCGGCAAACTCCGGCGCGAGCGTCTTGATTTGTGCCGCAATTTTCGGGATGCGGTGCAGGCCTTTGATGACTCGCAATCCGGCACGATGGGCTCGTCCCAAAGTCTCGCCCAGGAGCCGTGCCCCCTGCATGAGGGCGTCTCGCGTCTTGAAATCGTCGGACTCCGGCTCTTCGCTGAATGGGTCCTTGGTGCGAACCAGGAAGCCGCGGCCATCCACACTCACGTGACCGGTCAGCCAGGGCATCGGGTCAATGAGCAGCAGGTACTGGTTGGCGACCCGGGTCGCTCGCTCCGTTTTCGACGGAGCATTGGGCAGTCCGGCGCGGTCCACCGCCGGGAGCGGCTCCTCCTTCAATTGCAAAATGAGCGGAGCGTTGTCCCAGGCTTCGTTTGGGGCAACCAGCACAAGGTACTTCCTGACGCCCTGGCTGCCGCCGCTGTCGACCCGTGACCATTGCACCACATCGAGTATGTCCGTCGGCTCAACACGCGGCTTGATTGGGACCGCGTTGAAGCCCACATTGTCCGTCGTCAGGAGCGTTCTGATCGCCGTGGCAATCGTGTCGCGCGTTTTCCGATCGACCGGCACCATGATGTCCGACACGCGGCCCTTCTTCTGCCGCGTGGGCTGGAAGCGGTTGAGCGGTTTGCCGGTGCAGAACTTCCCGGCATAATCGGCCGCGCTCGCTTCGCGCGCCTTCTTGAGGAGCGACTTGACCAGTGGATATCGATCCTCGAGATCATCCGCGGTCAGACGGCCGCTCAGGCCTTCGGCGTAAGATTCGAGATATCGATCGATGAGCGCAGTGCGATCCGACTGGGAGAGTTCGATTCGGTTGTCGGAGGCCGCGAATCGCAGCGAGAGGAGTCCCCGCAGCACGTCGAGCTGGTAGGGGCCGGAGAAGGTCTCATCCAGATCGACGACCGCGAATCGATTGCCGGACACGGAGCGATAAGTGCCGATGTTGCCGAGGTGAACGTCGCCGTGCAGAAATAGAACGTCATCGGATTTCAGCCAATCCTGGCAGTTATCGCGACACCAGTCATAATATAAATCGACGGTGCCGCGAAAAAAAGTGTACTCATCGCGCAGCAGGCTGCACACCTTCAGCGGAAGCTCCAGCGGATCGTCGGCGGACAGCCACGGATTGAACGCCTTGATCCGGGCCAGCGTGGATTCCGTTGGCTCCGCTCGTGCGAGCGAGGACTGGGCCATTAGAGCTCCTGCAGCAAGAATCAGGTAATAGCGGCGCGCGCGGACGGATGCATTAATCGCGAGCACGGTTCGGCCTCCGGTCATTCAGCCGCATCATCACGGAAACGAGCGCGGTGATCCAATTCCAATTCTGGTGCGACCGGGCTGTTTCATACATGACCGCGGTCGCATTTCATCAAGATTTCACAATGCCCACACCATGGATGAACGCGGCGAGGATATTGTGCAGGCCTTGAGACATGGCAGCGACTCACCGCGAGGGGAAGCGCGGCGAGGTTTTATCCGGGCGTCGGCAAGTCGGAGGGGCTTGCCGATGCCTTTTTTTTGCGCCGACCGATTGTCACGCGCGCAAAGCAGATCATAAACGGTTCCCAGACGTGCCGGGCGCGACGGCCATAGTCATAAGAAAAAAAAACCCGTGGAGCGCGCCAACAGACGCTGCTGCCACGGGTAGTATCAAATCAGATTGATCGAGCTATGTGTTTAGTTGGATCGGCGTCGGCGTGCCACGGCCAGGCCACCCAAACCAAACAGTCCGAGCGTGGCTGGCTCTGGAACCGCGCCGGGCGACCCGATCTCTCCACCCGCCAACGAGTTGAATGCACCATTAACGCCCACGGCACTCAGCGCACTGATCGCGCCGGCCAGACCGGTGGCATTGTCGAAGGTCACCAGGTTGGTCGCAGCACCAAAGGTCACGCTGGCGATGGGCGTTCCGATGCTGTCGAAAATGCTCACGCCGTCGCCGCCGGAGCTGAGTCCCAGGCCCGATCCGCCGTAGCCACCGATGGTGAAGCCGGCGGGGATGCTTCCACCAAACCACGCGGTTTGAAATGCCGCATGAATGGTCGGGTCATTCGAGCCTGCTGCGTTGCCCTCGGCGAAGACAACCGACTGACCGGGAAGAATGCTGGTGACGCCGCGAAGCGGAAACGAGGTGGCGAAGGCGTTTGAGCCGTCGTCAATCCTCCACCCGGTGATGTCAACGGCAGCGCCACCGGTGTTGGTCAATTCGAACCAGTCCGCGAGGTAGGTGGAATTGCCGCTGCCGGTCGGGTGAACCTCGGAAATGATGATTGCGGCGGATGCCGGGCTATGAGCAGTGACGAACGCCAATCCAGCCAGGATCGGCGCCAAACATCGACGATTCAGAAAACTCATATCTTCCCTCCCTCGAAAACCAACGTAATTGTTGCCGGGCCCGTCGGCCCGTTCGAATTGAGACTGTACCTCCTCTGCGCTAAGGAATGATGTGAATCAAATAAAAAGTAAATGCAGGTTTGCCTGTGGCACGGCAAATGCTTGGGAAAAGTGAAAATCCACGCGGATGCGCGATCGCTAAGTGACTCGCCGATGCGTCTTTGGGGCAATTTCAACGAACTGACCCGGCGGCAAATGGACTTGGGACGAACGGTCATCGATCAGCAGGAAGCCCCCGGGTCGAACGGCATTGATCAAATGTCGCATGCCGTCGGCGGGGCGTTCCAGCCTGCAAATGATGTTGAATGCGACCACGGCATCCGCCTGAAGGCCCGGACCGGCAACCATGAGATCACACGGAATGCACCTGGCCTTGGGCAGGTCTCGTGCGACTGCTGCAAGGGCGCGACGCGACCGATCGACCACGACCAACTCGTGAGGCGTGGTGAGTGCGCTCTCAACTTCCAGAGGCTCAAGTGAGCGCAACGGCATCATGGGAATTCGCCGCAGGAGCTGATCGCCGTAACGAGCGGCGTCGCCGATCAGCTTCCGAATTGATGACGTGGGCCGGGCCGCGTCGTTCAGGAATGGAGATGCAATGGTGGTGACAGCGCCGGGTCCGATGATCATGACCGTGGGCGGGGCTGCGCCGCCTTCCGCGAGCAATACGTTCAGCCGGTCAAAATAGACCTTGTGCCGATTGTGCCACGAAGTTGAGCCGACGGGGTCAAACACGGGCGGGCCTCGTCGACGCGATTGCGCGGGTTAATCAGTTCTTGCCGACGGCGACCAGCTTGAACCCCGTCTTGGCACTGTTGACCTTGCCGGCCTGGACGTCTTCGATTTCGACCTTGTAGAAATACTCGCCTGGCGGGAGTTTTGCCGAGATCGGACGTGGACTGGTCGAAAGGAAAAAGTCGCGGCGCATCTGGCGGCTGATGTCCTCGATCGGCGGGTTCTGGAGCGACCAAAGCTCGCGGCCACGTGCATCGAGAAGACTCTCTCGAAGCGTAAGCACCGTCTTGTACTGGCCGTCGTCCATCTGCTTCGACATGAAGTTCTCGATTTCGATATAGACGAGCACCTTGTCATTCTTGCCGGCCGTGAACGTCGGCGGATCGATCGGCGTGTAATCGCCAAAGGCCCGAATAGCGGTGCATAGCTTGACACGCGGCACCTGCAAGTCGGCCTTTGCAGCCGCGCCGGCTCGAATCGCCTCGGCGCTGACCAGTTGCTTGTTCGCCGCCTCGGGCGCGGTGCGGCCATCGGACGACTTGGCGGCGATGACCGAGCGGATCTGGGCGATCACGGTGCGCTCGATGTCTTCGCTCATGCCCGGCGTCGGACGAAGGGCGCTGGCTTCATCACCCTGTTCCAGGTAGCGCATCCGTAGTTTGAGTTGCTGATCGATGTTGTTTGGCTGTCGCAGGACGATCGACTCCATGTCTGCAATTTCGCGGGCCGGTGTGTTGAGTGACCGCGTGGCTTCGGCGGGTTTGGGCGCGGGCGGAGTGATGTCGGCTGGCGGATTGGCCGGCTTGGGGGCTTCCTGCGGCTTGGTCTCGATCGGCGCGGGCTTGACCGACTCTGGCGTGACGGGCTGGGCCTTCACAGGCGGCGGCGTTTCGGGGCGATCTTCGAAAGGCGTCACTTCGGTCGCGGCCGGCTTGGGCTTGGATTCCTCGATTTCTTTTTTCGGCGTCGGTGGGGCAGTCGGCTTGATCGGCTCCGTCACTTCGGGGGGCACGGATTTGATCGGCGCGGGCGGCGTCGGGTTGACTGGCTTGTCGGATTCGATGGGTCGAATCGGCGTCGGGGTGATGGTCGGCGCGTCCTTGATGCCGGTCATCGGCGTCGAGTCATTGCCGGCCGAGCTGGCGGAATCGGAGTCGTTGCCCGCTGAGATCTCAACGGAGCCGAGCACGGGAGGGCGGCCGTTGTCATGCGTGGTGTCTTCCGCAACATCTTCGGTCATTGATTCGGACGGCTGTCGATTTTCACCGATGGGGGCCATGGCGATCGACGTCGGCTCGGGGCTGGTGTTCGACGGCGTCGAAGAGTGCCCCATGTTGGGTGAGTCGTTCGCATCGATCGAGCTGATGCCTGGCTGCCCTGTTGACGACGCGGTCGTTCCTGAATCAGTCGGCATCAGCACGAGTTCGTCGCCCTGGCCGCTGGATGGTGAAGCGGGCGCTGGCGACTGCGGAGGCGGCGTTGGCGCGGCGGGTCGGGCCGAGGTGCGCGTGGCACGCGGCGATGTCGACGCGGCCGCAAGCGGGCGATCATCGTCAATGGTCGGCGTGCCGGAATCTGGTGTGCGCGACTTGGGCGCGTTGCGGTCCTGCGGGAAGGAGTTGGCATAATTACCAACATCGTTATTGACCTTTTCGGCCTTCTGATCGTCAGCCGTGGCAGGCGGGTTGTTACGCGGCGTATTGCTCGCGGTGGCCGGAGGCGCCGGCGGGGCCGGACGGCGGGCCTTGGAGCCCGCATCCGGCGGAGTCGCCTTGGATTCCTTCTTGAACTGGTTCCAGGTCCAGTTGTCGCGTTGATCCTGACTGCAACCGCCCAGGACAAAGGCAACAAGCACGCCGGTCGCGGCGAGCATGGAAAGCCCGCGACTCTGCAGGATGGGCAGGCGCGAGCGGTCAGATAGACGCGATGGGTTCGACGATTTAGACATTCCGAAGTCCTTCTAAGCAAAGATGGCCGGAGCGGACGTCACCTTCGACGGCGCGCACAGCTTGACGATTAATTTCTCGATGGCGTTTTCAATTCCGCCAAGACCGCTCTTGGCCCCCACATCGATTTTCAGCAGATCCAGTAAATGGCCCTGCCACTGGCGCAGCGTAAAGCGGTCAAGCTGCCGCTTCAATGCGCCGGGGTCGCCCCACATGCGCAGACGCTCCATTACAGATTTCACAGGCATTCCCTGATCCGTAAGCCGCTTGGCTTCGGCAATCCGGCGAAACCCGGTGGCCAATCCGCCGGCAGCCATGTACGGCGCCTTGCGATCCAGCGAGACGAGCAGGCCCCAAAGCCCCAGTGCCGCAGGGGCGTCTTGTCGAGCGATTGCGTCGCCGATCTTGAACACGGTTTCGGCCCGCGATGCGCCAACCAGTTCTTCAACATGCACTTCGCGCAGCGGACCCTGGCCCGGCACATAGACTGAGAGCTTGCTCAATTCGGAATCGATCTTCCCAAGGCTGTCGCCGACCAACTCTGCAAGGCGACGGGCCGCAGCCATGTCGATCGTGCGACCATACGCCGCCTTGGCGTGATCCATGATCCAACCTGGCAGCTCGCGCGGCTCGGGCGGTAGTGCTTCGATGCGCCCGCCATTCGCCGCGATGGCCTTCGACAATCGAAAGGTCTTCTCCAGCTTGCGGCAATCCAGCACCAGCGGCGCATCCGGACTGGGCGATGCGGTGTAGTCTTCGAGCGACTGGCGGTATTTCTTGATGAAGGCCGGGGCGTTGCGAACCAGCACGACCTTGCGATCGGCCAGCAGCGATCTCATGCGACATTCGTCAAAGACAACCGGCGCTTCGGCGGTCTCGCCGTCGTATTCGACCAGCGACATATCGTCGGGTTCGCCATCCAGCAGTCGGTGGATCAAGTCGCGCAGGGCCTGTCCGCGCAGAAAATCATCCGGCCCAACCACGGCATAGACCATCGTGGGGCCGGACGATTGAGTAGATGACTTGCTACGTGCGGTCGCCACGCGGGTGGACAATCCTTTCCAGCGGTGTACCCGGGCGGCGAGTGCTTATTGATCGCCGTCTCCGATGGTCGCCACGGCCTCGCCGCGATAAATCGCCAGGCGCTTGCGGGCCCGTTCCTTCACATCCGCGACAGCAGTCTGCGTGTTGACTGCCTTGTTCCAATGCTGCCGGGCGGCGCCCTTGTCGCCCATGAACATGGTCACGTCGCCCAGGTAAAGCCAGGCTTCTCCGTCGGCCGGGTCGACCGCCAGCAGGCGGATCAACGTCTGCGAAGCCGAGCGGTAATTCTTGCGATACGCCTGCACCAGCGCGAGGCTCTTCAGGGCCGGCTTGTAACTCGGATCCTGATCGAGAACACGCTTGTACTCCTGCTCCGCCGCGGCATGTTGCCCCGCCAGCACTTCCAGGCCGGCGAGATCATTGCGCGCTTCGATGAAGCCCGGATCCATCGCCAGCGCCTCGCGGAACTTCACCATCGCGATGGCATTCTCGCCCTTCTGGCGGTGCGCGGTGCCGAGATCATACCGTCTGCGGGCTTCGGTGACCGGAGCATTTTGAGTGATTTCACGCGCCTTTGGCGGGTCGCCGTAGGTCTGCTCGGGCGTCAGAGCAACCTGTGAATTCTTGGACTGCTGTGGTGTGGTTGTGACCGATTCCATCGGCACGCTGCGCGGCCCGGTGGGAACGGCGGCGACGGGTGCGGCTGCAATCGGCGTAACAGTTGGCGCAGGCGTCGGCTCGGTCTGGGCGACGACGGCAGGCTTGACGGCCTCGGCCGGAATCACCAGCGAATCGATGATGCTCTCTCCGGTGTTGCCTGCGCGATCCAGCGCGACAGCCTTCACCGTGACGCGGCCCTGCACGGACGACGGCACTGTCCAGCGATAATCACTCGTGCCCTGCTGAAGCTCGGCAATGGTCTGAAAGCTCGTGCCGCCCTCGGGCTTGAAAAACAGCGACACCGGGCGATCGTTCATCGCGTCATCCTGCGACTTCCAGCGCAGGTTGACTTCGCGGTTCTGGTTAAAGCCCGTGTCGGGGCGCAGTTCGAGCAACTGCACGAACGGTGTCGTGCGATCGACCTGCACCCACTGCTGCGGCGCCGTGCCTGGCTCCGGCGGGGGGCTGGAGGGACCGGCATTGTTGTAGAGGATCAGGTATACGCCGAAGAGTCCGTCGCCGGGCGCGTCGATGGCGATCTTTCCCTTGGGAGCGCCAAATGGGGCGCTGATTTTCTTCCAGGTGAGTGCGCGGTCCGCTGTGATCCACGCTTCAGCATGGGTCACGTCGCTGGAGCCTTTCGCGGCGCGGTAGTTCAACACGATCCGCGCCGATTTGAGAAACTGGATCTGGCTTGCGGGGGGAACCGGGAGCATCGTGACCGGCAACTGTGGCGCGGCGGGCTCAGTCATCGGTATTTCAGTCATGCTCTCGGGCGGGTCCGCGAACACGGCGGCCGCGGAGATCGTAAGAAAGGCGGTCCAAGTCCCGAGGCGACGTCCGTATCTGCAAACCAAGGTCATTGCTGGCGCTCCATGCCGGTGATGCGATCCATCGTGAAGACTGAGTAGGGCCGAACCGCGAAACGAAGTCCCGGTCGAGTCCGGGTGTAACTCGTGGCAGGGTTCCGGTTATCGGACATATCGTCGCGGCTGTCAATATGCCTTGAAAGAAACGCGGCGGACGGCTTGCAAAAGGGCCAGAGCTTGTTTCGGGAAGGCAGCCCGACCGGCAAGACGGCTTGTTCCGGGTGCCCCGCCTTATGGAATCTATACCCGCTTATCTCAGGTCGGGCATTGGAGGAAACGATCAAGTCAACCAGCGGTGTGCACGTTGTCAGCCCTGCCACGAACGGGGCCGGCAGTGGAACCGGAAGGAATAATGGGTGTCCGAATTGACTCGTTACCTTCTGTTCTGCATATAGTTAAGTAAGGAGTGTAAGCGTCCTTGCCGTCTGGGGGAGAGAAGTCATGTTCGATTTTCGTGTCCGGCAGGCCGCGCCGATAGCGGGTGCGGTGATGCTCATGCTGCTGACGGGCTGCCAGCCTGCAGCCCGCAGTGAAACGCATATGCGCATGGTTGCACCGCCGCGAACGACGGCGGTTCAGCGCCCGGTTCGCACGGTAGACCCGCTGCGGGTCACGCCGCGCCAGGCTGAAACTCCAGTGATTGCTCCGGTCGAGCCTTCCAAGCCGACCGATGCCGACTCAGTCGAAGATCGCCATCCGTCGCGCTGGCCCAAGAAGCTGCGGGCCAAGTTCGCGATGGTCATCGACTGATCGCCGCCGCAATTGGGTTACTTTTTTACCACGATTGTCTGTCCGCGCAGGGCCGCCGCCGCCGGCATGAGCATCCGCTCCACCGCCGCGGCGATGTCTTCCGGCATCAGTGCCTGGTCCGAAGGAAAATCGGGATAGAGACCGCGCAGCATCCGGGTGTCCACGGCGCCCGGGGCGATGCCGTGCACGCGAATGCCCAGCGGTTCGCCTTCCGCGGCCAGGGCCTGGGTGTACAGATTAACAAATGACTTCGTGGCCCCGTACGCCCCGAGGCCGGGGAAGGGATCCAGCGCCGCCACGCGGCAGCACAATTGGACGCCGCGAATGTTCACGGCCACCATCGCGTCAAATGTCTTCAAATCCATCGATTCGATGGTGCCGGATGGCGCGACGCCGGCGTTGTTGATGAGGATATCAATTCGTCCGAGGCGGCCGTGTGTCTCGGCGAACAGTGTATTGACCTCTGATTCGCTGGATACGTCTGTCGGGATTGCGATGGCTTCTCCGCCGGCTGCCGCGATGAGCCGGTGAGTCTCGTTGAGCTCCTCGACGCTTCGAGCTGCCAGTGCGACGCGGGCGCCAAGTGCTGACAATCGCTGCGCCGTGGCGCGACCGATGCCGCGCCCCCCGCCGGTCACGATGGCGGTCTGACCCTCCAACATGCGATTGGCTGGCGGCAAGGGTGTTATCTCGGTGGTTGTGCCGTGGATTCGGAATCGGGCTGGGCAGGCGTGCCGACTTGAAGTTGCACAAGTTCGCGTCGTTGCCCCAGGCGATCATTCAGCGGGTTTGTTGAGGAACCACAACCACATCCGCCGCGCCCGCAGGCGCTGCGCCGTCCCATCATGATGTTGCGCACGATCATGAGCAGGGCGCCCAGGGTGATGATTGCAACGATGAGATCCTGACCGGTCGGCATGTTCCTATTCTAGTCGCAGCCGGGCGTTCGACAAAAAAAGGCCCCAGCCTGCAAGGGCCGGGGCCGATGGATCCGTAGAAACTGTCGGATTGCGCAGAAGCTGAGAACTTGAGCCGAACTGAGCCGATCTGAAATCTGAAATCTCAGATTTGAAAGTTCAATATTTGAATCCCAAACCTCAAACCTCAAATCCTAACTCTCTCAGCGTCCTTCTCAATCCTTCCCCTTGCCGGTCTTCTCGGCGGACTTGGGGGCTTCCTTGTCGCCGGCCATGTCCGGCATGCCTGGAATGCCGCCGGTCATGTCTTCAACCTTCGCGCCGGCCGGCGGGGTGTAGGTGAATCGATCGGAAGGAATGTCGGCATCGATTTTGATGTCCGTCATGGTGATCTCGCCGGCCTTCTTGCCATCGGGCCCGAAAGTGATGGTCTTGGGGCTCATGCCGGTCTTCTTATCGTAATAACTGACCGATTTGGACTGGACTGCTTTCATCGTGGCGTCCTTGGGCTCCATGGAAATGGTCCAGCAGGACTTGCCATCGATCGTCTCGTCGGGCATCAGCTTCATATCGAAGTGGGATTCCATCGCCTTCCAGGAATCCTTCGGATTGAAGTAGCTGTGCTGGTTGGGGTCATACTTCATCTTGGCGATCTGCTTCTGCGGTGACTCGGTGATGTTCCACATGACTTTGCCGTCGCAGATGGCGAGCGATTCCATGTCGGTCTTGAATTCCTGTCCGGCCATGGAGGCAACGGTCTTCATTTTGGTTTGAACGCGGCTGACGACGACGTCGCCCTTTTTCGCCGCCTGGACGTCGCTGTCGCTGTTGGTCTTGCTGACGCTGCCGGCCATGTTCATCTCGGAGGTCATCTTCATCTTGAACTGGACGGTCTTGTATTTCGACACGATGTCCTGAATCTTGTCCTGCACTTCCTTCAGCGTTTCGGCCTGGGCCGTGACGGCGAAGGCGAGCAGGGCGGTGGTGGCGAGCATGAATCTCTTTTGCATGGTGTTCTTTCCTTGGGTCTTACGATGGAACAGCGCGGGCATCCGGGATGTTCTCGTATGGGCGGAATCGTAGGGGCGATTGAACCGCCATGCCAGCGATTACTCATCGGCCAGCGCCTGCGTCAGGCCGACGAGTCCCTGCACGACGCGTGCCATTGCGTCAAAATCGAGTTTGTCGGGCGTATCCGTGCGCAGGTGATAGTGCGGATATCGAAAAGGGGCTGTATCCGTGACCATGAACGCCTGGTAGCCGCATTCGATGAAGCCGCGGTGGTCGGACCAGTTGATCTGATCGATCGCTCCGGGCGCGGCGCCGGCGAGCAGGCCGAATTTCGCCTGCTGCTCGAAGAGCTTCGCACAGCGCGCGATCAGCGGCTTGCAGGCGCTCGGACCGACCATGGCGATGAAGTTGCCGACCGTGGGCAGCAGCAGATTGAGCGCGTCGTGCGGCCAGCGCTGCGATTTTGGAGCGGTTGAATAACAGCCGATCGTCTCCAGTGCGATCATGCCGCGGATGTCGTCGCTGGCGGCCTGGCATGCGCGGGCGTACATCTGGCTGCCCATCTCGCCGATGTTGAAGAAGGGCGGCTCCTCGTTTGCGAAAAAGACAAACCGCAGCGTGGATCGCCGCGGTTTTCCGGCGAGTCGCCGGGCGATGGCCAGCAGTCCGGCCACGCCGCTGCCGTTGTCATTGGCGGCAGGGCATCCTTCCACGCTGTCGTAATGCGAGCCGATCACGTGGATGCGCTTCGGCGTGACGGTCCCTTCGAGCGTCGCGATGAGATTGGAGCACGATACGCTCGCAGCGGTCCAGGTCTGCCGCTCGATTTCGTAACCGGCAAGGCGCATCGCGGCGACGAGAAAATCCTCTGCGAGGCGATATCGATGAGGGTCAAACGTGCCGCGCGGACCGATGTCGGTCGCCAGCATTTCGACGTCTCGGCGCAGCTCGACCGCCAGCACCGACTGTTCGGGCGTCAGCGCGTGGAGTTCGGGAAATGACTTGTGCAGGTAGGGGAACACGGCGTGAATGGCGAATTACCAATTGCGAATTGCGAAAGAGGAGAGCAAGACGAAGGTGACTGGCGCGCCTTCAATTCGCAACTCGTAATTAGTCATTAGTAACTGTTAAACTTGCGTGACTTCCTTGGTCTTTGCGTTCATGAGTTCGTCGAGCATGCCCTCGTACTTCTTGGTGAGTTTGTCGATCGACTCCTGTCCGCTCTTGGCGTCGTCCTCAGGCAGATCACCGGCCTTCTTTTCGGCGTCGATCTTCTGCATCGCGTCGCGGCGGGCGTTGCGCAGGGCGATCTTCTGGGCCTCGGCCATCTTCTTGACCTGCGAGGCGATCTGCTGGCGTCGTTCGCCCGAAAGCGGTGGCACCGGCAGGCGAATGACCTTGCCGTCGCTCTGCGGATTGATGCCGATGTCGGCCTCCTGCAGGGCGCGCTCGATGTCCTTCAGCGTCGTGGGGTCGAAGGGCTTGACCAGCAGCATGGTGGCGTCGGGCGTGGTGATGGTGGCCAGTGCCTTCAGGTCCATGGCCGAATCGCCATAGGCAGCGACCTTCACCTTCACGTGCTCGACCAGCCCCGGCGAGGCACGGCCGGTGCGAACCCCGCGGTATTCCTGCTTGAGGAACCCGACGGACTTCTCCATCGCCTCCTCGGCCTCAAACTCGATTTCATCCAGCGGCATGTTGCGGACCCTCCTGCTTTTCTGGTCCGAATTGTATCGATTGGCGCGGGGCTGCCAAGCCGCCGTATCGCGATTGCATGCGCCCGCCGATTCCCGGCTCACGGGAACCACGCCGCATATCAGACCTGCGTGAAATCGTACATTGTCAAGCGGCCCAATGCGGCGGCCGATGTTGGCGCAAAGGTGGGGAGGAACAGATCATGCCGGATATCTTCAAAGCGTGGCGCTGGTTTGTCGCGTTGCTGACGCTCGGTGTCATTGGAATCTTTTCGTTGCCCAAGGGTTGCGCCCTGCGGCCCAGCGATGAGTTCGTGGAAGGCCTTGTCGATCGCGCCGTGGATCGGGCAGTCGAGAAACTCGAAGCCGACATGGAGGAATACGACGCCACGCAGTGGGAAGTCGATTCCGATGTCATGGAAAACGGATACGAGATTCCGCCCAGCCCGCTCGACGATGAGGAATAGCGCAACTTCGCCCGGGTGATGCCCTCCTTGCGGGTCGGCTCCGTTTCGTGACAATGGCCTTGATGGACGATCAGGATCGCCCGTGGTTTGTCATTGCAGGCGGGGGTACGGGGGGGCACCTTTATCCGGGTCTCGCCGTGGCCGAAGCCCTTCGCGCGGAAAAGCCGGAGTTTGACGTCACCGTATTCGGCACCACGCGTCCGATCGACGAAAAGCTGGTCGCGCCGCGCGGATTCGAACTGGTCAAACAGCCGGTTCGAGCCTTTCCCAAAATGCCGTGGCATTGGCCCGGCTTCCTGAGTGCCTGGCGCAAATCAACGACGCTTGTCAATAAACGATTCACCGAACGGCGTCCGGCCATGGTGCTGGGCCTCGGCGGATATGCCGCCGGTCCACCGCTCACGGTGGCGCGCAAGCTCGGAGTGCCGACTGCCATTTTTAATCCCGACGCCGTGCCGGGGCGGGCCAATCGCATGCTCGCGCCCAAGGTCGATCGTGTCTTCGTGCAGTGGGAGGAGACGGCCGAGCATTTCGAGCGGGCCAAGGACGTGCATTGCACCGGCTGTCCGATACGGCCGGGGTTCAACAACGTCAACCGGGCGGCGTCGATTGAAAAGTTGAAGCTCGATCCTGCTCGCAAGACGCTGCTCATCACCGGTGCGTCGCAGGGCGCCCGGTCCATCAATCATGCCATGATTCAGCTGGCCGGCGATTTCAAGGCCATACCTGAGTGGCAGATCATTCATCTCACCGGCGAAGCCGATCTGGCGGCATGCCGCGAGGGCTACAAGTTGGCGGGCCTGGATGTCCGCACGATTGATTTCACCGAGAACATGCCCGGATGCATGGCGGCCGCCGATCTGATCGTATCGCGGGCCGGGGCCTCGACATTGGCCGAGATCACCGTGATGCGACTGGCGTCGATATTGATGCCGTATCCCTACGACCGCAAGAAGCATCAGCTTCACAACGCCCAGGTGCTGGTCAAGGCCAATGCGGCGGAACTGGTTGAGGACACCGGTGATGCATCGAAAAACGCCAAGGCGCTGCGTCCGGTGCTCAAGAAGCTCATGCACTCCGACGAGCACCGCCGGCGGCTTTCGCGAGCGGTCACGGCGCTGGGCAAGACCAACGCAGCCGAGACGATCGCCGCCGAGCTGCTGGACATGGCCAGCGCGGCGGATGCGATATAGACGAATAGCGAAAGAAAAGGCGTGCCACCGCTTTGACGGCGGCGGCACACTCATCCTCATTCACTCAACACTGACTACTGATAACAGATAACCGGCGACTCTATTGCTTCGCTTGCAAGACCATGATGGCTGATTCGCCGGGGTTCCATCCCGCCGGGGCGCTGCCGATCATGATCGTCTCGCCGCGCTTGGTCACCACCGTGGTGTTGAGTTCAAAGGCCGATGAGCGCGGCGGAGCGACGACCTTCGGATCGCCTCCGAATGTCCGTGACAGCCGGATGCTTCCCTGCACATTAAGTTGAATGGTTCCGTCGGAAACGGCGTTAATCACCTGGCCCGTCACCTTGGCCGACAACCCGTCACCCAGCGATCCTTCCACCAGGAACTGGCGATCCTCCATCGAGCTGCACGCCAATCGCCCCAGCAGTCGGACGCGTCCGAAACGCCCCAGCTCCCTGGCGACAGATTCCAGGTCGGCGGGAATGTTGCCCGAGTCATTGGGTTCTCCGGTCGCGTTCTGATCGGCGCTGAAGAAGGCGAACTCGAATCGGATCATCTGGGCCGGCACGTCCAGCTCCGCGACAACATGTTCCCCGAACTCAATGAAATCATTCGAGCCTCGCAAGATGATTTTGCCGCGACCTTCGTCAGAAGCGACGCGGGCGTCGCGATCGCGTATGCCGCCGATAAGGCTCATCAGCTGCTTCGTAACGTCTTGCGTCGAGCGATGCCGAAGTTGAATGGTTCGAACGCCCGGGGTGGCACTCCGCGATGGATCAACCGGACGGTCAATTTTCTCGATGAGGCCCTCGATGGTGGAGAGATCATGCGGAGTTCCGGTGACGATCAGGCTGTTGGTGGCCGCGTTTGCAACCATCGGGGCGTTCTTGAAGAGCGGTACTACCGTTTCCATCACGGTGTCAGGCGTCGTATGCCGGAGCGGAAATACGCGGACTTCGCGGTTGATCACGGGATTGGACTGCGGCGCGGCGTCGGATTTCGATCCGGGTCTAACTTTGGAGTCAGACGTCGGCTGCTGGGCCGTGCTGCAGGTCATGGCAATCAATGCAAGTGTCTTGAAAAACGGGTTCATGTGATACTCCTTGTCAAAGTTCAGGAACTGGGCGCGCTGGCGGGCACGGATTCGATGACCGACGGCGCGGTGTCATACAGCCAAACCATGTGCATCCGAGGACTCTCAACGGAGATGGGAACCGCGAATCGGGACTCTGATTCGGACGGTGCGATCGAAAAGGCGAAGACTGCCGGAGAGTGATTCGACGCTTCCCTGGGCAAATTCGTGCCGATGGGCGACTGTGCAAGACGCGGCGCTAATGGCGCGCGGCGGACGAACGTCCAGGTACAGAGCACCGCGACCGCAACGGCCGCCGCGACACGACCGACACGCAGCCGGTTCGGCGTTTTGCGCGACTGGATGGCCCGAGGCGCCGCAAGAACATCAGCGGCCCGGGATAACATCGCCAGATCGCCCGAGAGTGCCTGCTGCGCAGTGTCATATCGACGGCAAACTGCACATTGCGCTAAATGTGCTGACAGACGCGCATCCAGCGAGGCTTCGAGCATGCCGTCCAGGCGCAGATCAATCTGTTCGCGAAAGGTCTCGCACGTGTTCATCGGTGTTCCCCCGCTTCAGCCAGGGTCAGCAATCGCTTGCGCCCCAAATGCACG
>CAYXEY010000011.1:1756-26021 GCA_964464105.1 uncultured Planctomycetaceae bacterium | reverse complement strand
CTGGATGAAGGTCCGCAGAAGCGCGGCGTGTGCCTGCAGGTGCGCACCATGACGCCCAAGAAGCCGAACTCGGCTCTGCGCAAGGTCGCCCGCGTGCGCCTGAGCAACGGCCGCGAGATCACCGCGTACATCGGCGGCGAAGGCCACAACCTGCAGGAGCACTCCATCGTGCTCGTGCGCGGCGGCCGCGTCCGCGATCTTCCGGTTATTCGCTACCACACCGTCCGCGGCGTGCTCGACTGCGCCGCCGTGGAAGACCAGGACAAGTTCGGCGTCCGCCGCAACCGCTCACGCAGCAAGTACGGCACGAAGCGGAAGAAGGGCTAAAGGGCTCCGGGGCTTAAGCCCGGGCGGTCTCTAAAATCACGTGAACCAGGGGCTGGTTTTCCAGCCTGAGTATGGCGACCGGCGATCCTGATTCGCCGGCACGATCAGAGGCGAGTGGCCTTTGATCTTCCGATGGCGGCAATTCAATTGCCGCACGGGCCAGAAAAATCGAGGAGTGTCTCATGGGTTTCAAGAAATGGACCAAGTCGGAGGAGCAGCTCCGACCCGACCCGAAGTACGGTAATCGACTCGCCGCCAAGTTCATCAACTGCATGATGTGGGAAGGCAAGAAGACCGTTGCACAGCGGATCTTTTACGATGCCCTCACCAAAGTCGGCGAAAAAGTGAAAGACACGCCGCCGATTGAAGTCTTCGAGCGAGCTGTCGATAACGTAAAGCCTGAGATTCAGATTCGCAGCAAGCGCGTCGGCGGCAGCAACTACCAGGTGCCCACGCCGGTCAACGCCCGCCGCAAGCAGTCTCTCTCCATCCGCTGGATACTCGAAGCCGCGCGCGGCAAGAAGGGCCGGCCCATGGCAGATCGCCTCGCCGGCGAACTGATTGACGCCTTCAATCGCACCGGCGCTGCCTTCACCACCCGCGAAAACGTGCACCGCCAGGCCGAAGCCAACAAGGCCTTCGCACACTTCGCGTATTAGGCGACTGTCGTTCAATTCAGACGAAAAAAAGCCCGCATTAAGCGGGCTTTTTTCTTGCGCTATTCGCAAATTTCTTTGAGTGGTCCTTCAATGACCGGTCGTGCCGGTCGAGGAATTGGCCGTCGACGGTGTCTCGGACTGGCGTGCCGGTTCGCTGTCGATGCGCCGCACCTCGGTCTTGACTTCGTCTTCCGTCTCTTTGAGGCCCTTCTTGAACTCGACGATGCCGCGGCCCAGCGAGCGGCCGACCTCGGGCAGGCGGCGGCCGAAGATGAGCAGGGCCACGATGCCGATGACGATCATCTCGGGCATGCCAAGGTTCTGGAAAAACGCCAACATGGTTACGTCGTATGCCATGATGAAACTCCGCATCCGTTTCCCGTGCGCGCCGTCCGGCTCACTGATCCTGAGTCACGCGTGCCGACGGGCCGCCGGAAGTTCGTCGTCCAAGGATCATCAGGGCGACGATTCCCATTACGATCAATTCGGGCATTCCGACGCCCGCCGGAAAGAAAAACGACTCAGCATGGCCGGTCATTTCCAATAATCCGTGAGAAGATGCCGGTGCCACAACCTTATCGGATGTTCGCAACGGCTCAATTCATATGCTAGCCGACCGCGTTGTTTTCCGCCATTTTGTCACGGTTTTACGCTGAAGTGACAATCCTGCGATCATTGCAGCCCTGGCAGCCTCGTTTTGGCATTAGCGAATCGCTATTCTCTAATCCCATGGACGCCGCCACGCTTCGTATCCTCGATGCCAACTTCAACCGCGCCGGCGAGGCCCTGCGCGTCCTGGAAGAGCATGTTCGAATGGTGCTCAATCACTCCGCCCTGGCGGGGCGTGCCAAGCAGTTGCGGCATGATCTCGCCGCGGCGAAGGCGAGAATTCCCGCCGCCGCACTGCTGACGGTACGCGATGTCGAAGTCGATGTCGGTACGGCGATCACGACGGCGTCCGAAACAAATCGACCCGACACGCAATCGGTCGCAGTCGCCGCGGCCCGTCGCGCTGCTGAATCGCTTCGCTGCATCGAGGAGTATGGCAAGACGATCGACGCAGACATGTCGTCATCCGTCGAGAAGATACGATACCGGGTCTACACCATCGAACGCGACATCTGCCTGAAATCGCCTGCGTGGGAACGGCTGCGAACCGCGCGGCTGCACGTGCTCATCACCGAGTCGCTTTGCGCCGGACCGTGGCTCGATGTCGCCGCGCAGGCGATCGACGGCGGCGCCGATGTGCTGCAATTGCGCGAAAAGGAAATGCCCGATCGCGAATTGCTGGCCCGCGCTCGACGGCTTCGCGCGCTCACCCGCGAGCGCGGCACCCTCTTCGCTATGAACGACCGGCCCGATCTCGCCCGGCTCTCAGAAGCCGACATCGTTCACGTCGGACAGGACGATCTCTCCGTGGCCGAGGCCCGCGCGATCGCCGGCCCCGTGATTCTCATAGGCAAGAGCACGCACAGCGTGACCCAGCTCCAGGCAGCCCTGCTCGAATCGCTTGATTATGCTGCGGTCGGCCCCATGTTTGCCTCGCGCACCAAATCAGTCAGCGACATCGCCGGCCCCGCCCTGCTGCAGGCCGCGATTGCAATGACGGATCTTCCGATCGTCGCGATCGGCGGCATCGACGCAGCCACTTCACGCCAACTCCCAAAGGCACCCAACGTGCAATTCGCAGTCTGCCAGGCCGTCATTGCCACGCAAGATGTGACAGCCGCCGCGCAAGCAATACGGGCGTCCTGCGACGCCTGACGCCCCTCGCGGGAATGACGGTTTATATTTTCGTCATTCATTCGCCATTCGCTATTCGCTACTCGCCATTCCCCCTATACTTCTCCCTCCATGATCCTGACCGTCAAAGACCTCTCCGTCTCCTACGGCGCCATCGCCGCACTGCGCGGCATCAACCTGCATGTTGAGAAGGGACACATCGTCACCCTGATCGGGGCCAACGGGGCCGGCAAGACCACCTTGTTGCGCAGCATCAGCGGGCTGTTGCGGCCGCGATCCGGCTCAATCACCTATCAGCCCGACGGCGGCGCGGCAATCGAATTGACCAAGCTCAGTCCGCACGAGATCGTCAGCCAGGGCGTCATACACGTGCCTGAGGGCCGTGGCATCTTCGCCAACCTCACCGTCGCCGAAAACCTGCGGCTCGGGGCCTATCTTCGCAACGACGCCGCCGAAATCGACAAGGATCGAGAACAGGTCCTGGCAACTTTTCCGCGTTTGAAGGAGCGCTTCAAGCAATCTGCGGGCACCCTTTCCGGCGGCGAGCAACAAATGCTGGCCATCGGCCGGGGACTCATGGCCCGGCCCAGGGTGCTCCTGCTCGACGAGCCTTCGCTGGGCCTGGCCCCGCGCCTGGTGCGCCAGATTTTTGATACGATTGTCGAAATCAATCGCCAGGGCGTGACCATTCTGCTCATCGAGCAGAACGCACACATGGCGCTCAACGTGGCCCATCACGCTTTTTGTCTGGAAACCGGGACGATCGCCCTCTCAGGCCCGGCCCGCGAGTTGGCTGCGAAGGATGAAGTGAAACAAGTCTACCTGGGCGGCTAAGAAACGACGTACGGTGCCATGCCGACGGACTGAATAACGCGGAAGTCGGAAGTCGGAACCCCCAGAAAATACAGTAGCCGGAAGAGGTTCATACTTTTTTTCGTGTTCCGCGTTCCGACTTCCGATTTCCGCGTTCGTCAGGACCGTCGCGCCAGCAGCACGGTGATGTCCTCGCCGGCCTTGCCCCGGTCGGAGAGAAACTCCTTCAGGTCTTCATCGAACTCATGCAGCACCTGGCCCGGCGCATTGCCGACGCCGTCGCACAAGCTGTCGTGCATCGCCTCGATGCCCAAGGTCTCACCCGCGGGATTGACCGCAGCGTTGGCGCCGTCCGTCGCAATCACCACCGTATCGCCTTCCTCGAGTTGAAACGCGAGCGCCTCGTAAGGAACCTGCCGCACCTGACCCACCGCCGGCGCGGACGGCGCTTCCAGCCGCTCGCATCCGCCGTCGGAGTGCATTCGTCCAAGAAGCACGCGCTGTCCGGCGATGCAATAGGCTCCGGCCGCGCCCTGCGCATCCAGCTGGACAGCCACCGCATCGATGTACCGCGTGTTGTCGCCGGAGAAGAGCAGCCAGTTCAGCGCCCGCATCAGCACCGCCGGCCCATCGCTGTGCACCGCGGACATGCGAAAAGCCGCACGAACCTCGGCCAGCAACCGCGGCAATTGCGCGCCCTGTGCGGTCACCCGGGCCACCAGCATCGACGCCGCCTTGTCTTTGAGCTGCACGACGTCGTAGAAATCGCAGGCCAGATTGGCCCCCGGATGGCGGTATGCCGCGATCTGCAAATGATCCCAATGGGGCAGGGCATGCGGCGTCACCGCATCCTGCACCTCGCGGGCCACGGCCACCTCATGATTCAACACCGTCTGCCGGGCGATCATCGCGCGGCGCATCACGTCGCCGATCGGCATGGCCACGCAGCAAGCCAGGGCACTGAATTGATCGAGCGTCTCTTCGGTGTACGGCGGATCGATCGCGTCATTCTCCACGTAGATCATGCCGATGTGGGTCGACTCATACACCAGCGGCGCGCCCATGGCCGCGCCCATGCCCTCGATCGGAATCTTCGGCACACACAGATATTGTCCTTCATCCAGACAGCGCGATTGCATGAGCACGCACGTGGCCGGTCGCTCGTTCATCGCCCCCTTGTTGTCCAGAGAGGATTGAATCGTGCAATCACCGCGCGTCGCCTTGCGCAACCCGATCCAGGCGCGACGTCCGCCAAAGGCGCGCAGCAGGGCACGCAGCATGGGCGTCATCACTTCCTGCGCCGTGCCCAGCCGCTCGATTCGCATCCCCAGCAATGAGAATTGCTCCAGCAGATCGCGGGCCAGCGTCACCGGTTTGTCATGCTTGGCGAGAATGGTCCCCAGCGGCAGGCTTTCGTTGTGCGAGCGCGTGACGTTCACCATGCGCTGATGCAAGGCCTCGTCGCGCGCCGCGGCCCGCTGCGTGACATCCACTTCATGCTCCACGAATACACGCAAGGTGAACGGCCCCAGTTCAATCTCGTCTCGCTGGTGCAACTGCACCCGCTCCTTCACGATTGAGCGGTTCACGATCGTGGGACGGGAGAGATCCTTGACCGTCAACCACCACGCGCCCGCGCTGTCGCTTTCAATGGTCGCCTGATGGGGGCTGATCTTGAGATCGGAGATGTGGACATGGTTGTCGCTCGACGAGCCGATCCGGATGGGTCCGGTTCGACACTCGTAGTTCGACATCAACTGGCCGCGTTCGAGAATGAGCACGCGCATCGGGCAGGCCCTCGCCGGAAGAAGCACCACTGCCACGCCCTGTCACTGGAATCATAACGAAACACGTGCAAATTCGGCAACCTTGGGCCGGGCTTCTCGCGTCGCTACGACCCGACCAGCGCCGCTGCAAACGGCCCGACGTCCTGCACGTCGACCACGCCGTCAAAGTTCGCGTCGAGCCGGCATCCGCCGCAGCCGGGGAATTGGGCTGAATACGCCGCCGGATTGACGATGGCCAGCGTGAACGCGGCGACATCCTTGCCGTTGACCACGCCGTCGCAGTTCGCGTCATTCGGCAGCCCCGAACAAAAATCCGCATGCAGTACGGTCACTCCATTGCCGACGCGGAATGCATCGTCTCCGAAATGGGTCACACGAATTAAGACGGTTTGATTCGGCGCCAGTGCGGCCCCGACGCGCGAGTCCAGCGTGTTGCAACCGGGTATGAAGCCGTCATCGACGCACGCGATCTCGTTGGCAATGGTGCCAGGACAACCAGCATGGACCGACATCGACGTGTCCGGGCCGGTGTCCACACCGGCGTTATTCCGCGTGCCGCACAGGCTCAAATAGACCCGGCCGGCCGAAGCCCCTGCGGTGAACTTGTACCAGATGTCGGGATTGGTCGCCGATGAGCCGCAGTCCGCCGAGCCGTCGTTGCTGGCGCAAAGCAGGTTACCAACAAGCGTATTGCCATTCAGGATGTTGATCGCGGCGGCGCAATTATCATTGGCCGGCGGCGCGGTGGAAACGAACTTGAGATTCAGGCGAAACGCGCCGCTTTGGAATCGAAAGAAAATGTCACCGAAGTGCGTCACGCGGATGAACACACGCTGCCCGGCGACCATCGGAACCGCGACAGCAGAATCGGTTCCATTGCATCCCGCAGTGCCCGCGTCGTCATTACACGCAAGCTGATTAGCGATGGATCCGGGACAGCCCGAGTGAACCGAGAGCACGGAATCAATGCCGGTACCGGGGCCGTCGATGTCGCGCGAGCCGCAGGTGTCTGCATGCAGCGTGCCGTTGCAGCGGGCGACAAAGGTGTACCACAGGTCGCGGTTGTTGCTTGAGTCGCCGCAGTTCGCATTGCCGTCCGAGGTGGCCCGGTGCAGATTTCCTGTTACGCTGGCCCCGTTAATCAGCTCGATCGCATTGCTGCAATTGTCATTTTGCGGTCGCGGGAAAGGCGTGAAGCGGTAGTCATTCGGCGGCGGCGGGTTGTTCGTGTTCAGGCAGTTAGGACCGCAGTCTCCACCGGCGCCGCTGTAGTTTTCGATTCCGGTCGTGGCGGAGTCGAGGTTGTCCGTCTGCCAGGCCGAGACATCCAGCCCGATGTGCAGCTCAATTACGTCGGTGGTCTCGAAGAGCTTGACCTGGAAATAATGAAAATCGGCGGTGCTCCCATCCAGCCGGCTTATCGAAATCCACTCCACCGTGAACACGCGCGAATCCACCGCTCCTTCGGTCTTGTAGGAGACCCGGTCAGTGCTGCCCTGGTTTGTCGCCACGATCAGGTCGTCCCACCATGGGGCGACGTAGCCATTGGGGGTATTGCCAATGTCGGGAATCGGATCATTCGTAAAGTTGATTCCATCGAGCGCCCCGCCACCGTGCTGAAAAAACGAGAGGTATCCGTTCGACGATACGCGCACCACATCGTTGTTGTCGGGATCCTGACAATCATAGAAAAAGAACAGGGGGAAACCGGTCGATATGTCCGCCGATTCGTCGTCAAACCCGTTGGCCACCCAGAGGTTCGTCTGGCCTGAGAGATTGATCATTCCGCGGGCAAATACAGTGCGCGCATAACAGCCGGATGGCTGGCCGCCGTGAGGATCCGGCACGTCTTCGATCACCAGCACCTCGTTCAACGGATACCCGTGGGCAGCCATGAATGCGACGATCGCCGGTGGATAAACCGACTGTTGATACGAGTAACTCCCATCCTGCGAATGCAGATATTTCAGATTCTCGTAGAAGTGAAGGCAGCCGATGACGGAACGCGCGACACTCGAATCAACCACGTTTGCGTCATCGAGATCGAGCAGATCGTCGACGGCGATTCCGCGGACAATCGCCTGGCCGATGAAGTTGCCGAGAATGCCATCGGCTTCACTCAAATCGTGCCCTTGCGCAAGGCTTTGAGTACGCTCTGCGAGTGATTGAGCGATGGCGGCGCGCAGGGCATCGATATCGACCTGCGCCCAACCGGGCAGTCCGGGCGCGGAATTCACAATCGGCCGGCCCAGCGAATCCACCGGTCCGCTCGCGCTTGAATGCGCGCCCCAATTTTCCGGGAGCTGATCGGTCATCAACTGCAGAATTCGCTTACCCGTTGCAGGATCAATCTGAGCCGCCTTCCCGGCACGCTCCAACCCTTCGCGCGCATTCGTGGCGAGGGGAATGTGCTCGACGCGGGTAGTACGCCGGTATCCGGTCGGAAGCGTTTCATGCGTACCCACCAGCGGAGCGGTCATCGCCGCGTCTATCTGCGCCTTGGCGGGACTCGCCTTCTCAATGCCACGCAGAACGCGCATGTCGCCCGTCGGGACGGACGGGAGGAGGGACGGAGCACCCTTCGATTCTCCCGGAGGCTCTCCGGACACGGTGTGCCCTTGTGCGGCGAAAACGAGCAAGGCCACCATCGCGCAGTCCCATCGAAGGAACCTGGGCCGGAATGACTTGCACATTGCGGTGCCCTCCTAATTGTCGAACGATTGGTGATCAGCATACCTCCAACAGCGCGATTCCCCCAAGACAACTGGTAAAAAAAATGTATGTCAACTCACCGGCTATGTGAAGCCCATATAAGCCCGTGCTGGCGTGCGATGGTGCGCAGTGAATCGGTTCTCACCGCGCCCGCAGGATTTGCCTGTTTCCCGGCGAAATTGCCGCATCCGCATCCGGTAACTCAGGTTCCACCATCCCGGCACCGATGGATGAAGTGGAACAAGCATCGTCGTATCGGATCGACTCAACTATGCCCACCGACACCTCCGGCGAATACCTCAAGAGCGCGGTCATGACCGCTACGCCGGAAAAGCTCCAGCTCATGCTGTACGACGGCGCGATTCGTTTCGGCCGTCAGGCCCGCGATGCCATCGCCTCGCGGAACTTTGAGCTGAGCTGCGAGAAGCTCCTGCGAACGCAGCAGATCGTGACCGCCATGCAGGATGGCCTGCGACCCCAGGTGAACCCCCAACTCTGCAAGCAAATGTCCGACCTCTACCAGTTCATCTATGACCGGCTGGTGGCCGCAAATACGCGACACGACGTGACCGCGCTGGACGAGGCCCTGCAAATTCTGGAGCACCAGCGTGAGACCTGGCGGCTGCTGATGGAAAAGACGCGCCTGGCCGCAATCGGCGACGAAAAACCCGCAAATCGGGGCAGCTCGATCGAGTCCGGCCTTTGCCTGAATGCGTGAATTCGCCCACTTTCAGCGTAGTCGCCGGCCCCCCATAAAGTCCTATGCCGCCAACGTCCGAGAAGCGGGTCAACATCTGGCAGTTGGACTTCCAAGTCGATATCATCCCACGCTTTGACGCCGTTCTCTCCGCGTAATACGCTTCCGGCGCACGAAGCCTTGGGCCAGAACAGGGATGGACATTTTCATCCAACACCTATTCATTCCCCGGATCATTTGTTAAGCAACAGGGAGGACATGTGCCGCGAAATCAGCCGAACGCAAACGTGGCGGACCCGACTTACGGGGATCCGGCGGCGGCGCGGCGCATGCCGCATTTTTCAGACCGCGGGCTGTTTCTCAAGAAGTTCCTCGACAAAGGCACCGGTATCTCAGCGGCCGTGCCATCAAGCAAGGCCCTGTGTCGAGGCGTGATCAAGCCGATCGATTTCAGCAAGCCATCGACCATTGTCGAACTCGGCGCAGGCACCGGCGCCGTGACCGCCGAGATCATCGAGCGGTTGCAGCCGCATCATCGCTTCGCTGCCGTGGAAAACGACCACGAATTCTGTGAAGTGCTTCGGCGCCGCTTTCCGGAAGTGAACATCCTTGAAACCGATGCCACGCGCATTCGCGAGCCACTGGCCCACCTGGGCCTGCACAAGGTCGATTACGTGGTGAGCGGTCTTCCCTCGCCCAACCTTCCCCGGCGGGCCATGGTCAGAATGTGGCAATGGCTTCAGCAGAGCCTCGCCCCTGATGGCATGTTTCTGCAGATCACGGTCGCCCCGCTGATCTATCGCGGATTCTATGAGCGTTTGTTTGAATCCGTGGCTTATCGCATGGTGTGGTGGAACATGCCGCCGGGCGGCGTGTACATCTGCCGGCGACCGCGCGCCACGCTCTTCGAGCGCGATTGAGCACGAATCCCCTGCAAAATACTTGAGTACGTAATAAAGGCCGAGCGGGCTATCGCTCGGCCTTTCAACTTGTTTGATTTGAACACTGCGAATTGCTTGCACAGCCGTCGCCATGCAAACTGCAATCGTCAGCGCGCCGCGACTTCGGCCACGACCTTCTGCATGCGGCGCTTGCTCTTGCGGCGATTGCGACGATCGCGATCCGACGGCTTCTCGTAATAGGCCGTGCGCTTCATCTCGCGGAGCACGCCTTCGCGCTCGCAGAGCTTCTTCAAACGACGCATCAACTGCTGCACGGACTCATTCGGTCGGGGTCGAACCTTGATCATGTGCTTTCCAATCGGCCTTTCAATCGACGCGAACATCACGAACCGACCCGGCAACCGCCACGTTGCCCCTTCGAGCCGGCTTCGCAATCCGTCGCGAAATCATCCCACGGAGGATTTCGTAGTATAAATGTGAATCGTCCAAATGACAACGCGGCATCCAGCCCGATTGGCCTTCTGTAATGCTATTAGCGACAACCATTTACGACGCGACTGGGCGTCGCCTGGATCCCGCCTTGCCGCCGGGCCGCGCGATACAATCTACCCGGCCGGACCACCCGACCCTTTCACGTGAATCCTGAGACTTGATTCGCCATGGCGACCGACGCACACATCTCCGCGCTTGATCGTCTCGAGGAGCACCTGACGGTCTATCCCTACCTGGCGGATCGCATCCTGCGGCAGCTCCTCGTCGAACTACACGCCCGCAACCTGGTGAATATAGACAAGATATACCACGAGGCCCGCTCCGGCCCCGACGCCGCGCCGGCCGGGACGACCAATCCCAATGAAGCAGAGGCCCCGCGCGGCGACTCCGCCGAGCGCATGCGCGTGAACGAAATCGTGAAGCGCGCCACGGCCGAACATCTCACCACCCGTGAAATCGACGACCTGGTTAACCTCACCCTCAAGCGCGAGGAGGCCGACAACCTTCGGGCCATCGCGTCGCTGGGCTCCGTTTCATTCCGCGTGCTCGCCGACAAGGTGCGGCGGTTCTGCGCCCTGCCGGAAGGCGAGACCCAGTTGACCCCCGACGAAGCCATGGGCATTCGCGTCGGACTGATTCGCCACTTCGTCAGCGATCAACTCGAATTCATCGCGGTCGCCAAGAAGTACATGCGGGTCCGTGACTTTCAATCCCTCGTCAGCCAGATCATCGGCCCCGAAGCCGGAATGGGCCGCATCGGCGGCAAGGCCGCGGGCATGTTTCTCGCCAGCAAGATTCTTCGTGCCTCTGACGGCCAGGGGCCCCCGCCGCGCACCATCCCGGCTATGCCGAAATCGACTCCAAGCAAGGCGCCCTCCGACGAAATCGCCGACATGCCCATCGCCATTCCAGAGTCGTACTACCTGCGCTCCGACGTGATCGAGGACTTCATCGCATTCAATCAGCTCGGCGAATACCAAAACCAGAAATACAAATCGTCGGAGGAAATCCGCCGCGAGTATCCGCTGATCAAGTCGGTGTTTCGCAACGCCGAGTTCCCTGCCGGCATCGTCGATCAACTGCGACAGCTGCTCAACCGCATCGGCACCCATCCGGTCATCGTTCGTTCCAGCAGCCTGCTCGAAGATCGCTTCGGAACTGCTTTTTCGGGCAAATACTCCAGCATCTTTTTGGCCAATCAGGGCTCGGTCGGGCAGCGCCTGCACGCCCTGCTCGGCGCGATCGCCGAGGTGTTCGCCAGCGCGCTCGGACCCGACCCACTGCTTTATCGCCGCGAACACGATTTGATTGATTACGCCGAAGACATGGCCGTGCTCATACAAAAGGTCGTCGGGCATCGCATCGGCGATTATTTGACGCCTGTCTTCGCCGGCGTGGCCTTCAGCCGCAACGAGATCCGCTGGAGCCCACGGATCAAGCGCGAGGACGGCCTTGTGCGGATCGTGATGGGACTCGGCACCCGCGCGGTCGATCGCATCGGCACCGAAAGCGCCCGCATGGTGGCGCTGGGGCTGCCCACGCTGCGCCACGAATCGAGCGTCGGCGACATCATGCGCCGCTCGCAGCGCACCGTGGACGTGATCAACTACAAAACAAATCGCTTCGAGTCAATTCCGCTCGAACAACTCCTGCACCAGGCCGGCGAGATTCCTCTGCTCGATCGTGTGATCTCCCTACGCAAAGACGGCATGCTGGTCCCCCCGCCGGGCACCTACATCGACGCCCCGCCCGATCAGATGTACGTCACCTTCGACAAGCTGCTCGCCGAGGGCACCTTCCCCGCACAGATGCGCAACATGCTTCAGCGGCTGGAACACGCCTACGGCTCACCCGTCGATGTCGAATTCGCCCACGACGGCCAGCAGCTCTACCTGCTGCAATGTCGCACTCAGGCGCAGATGCAGGAAATCGAGAATGTCAGCATCCCCAAGGATATTCCCGATCAGAACACCATCTTCAGCGCCCGAAGATTTGTCCGAACCGGACTGGTCGAGAACATTGAGTTTATTGTCTATATCGATCCGCGGGAGTACGACCGGCTCGAGACCCGCGAGGAACGGATCGCGGTGGCCCGCGTAGTCGGAAAGTTGAATGATCGCCTGTCAGGACGAGTCTTCATTCTCATCGGGCCCGGCCGCTGGGGCAGCAACGACGTGCGTCTCGGCGTGCCGGTCAGCTACGCCGACATCAACAAGACCCGCATGCTGATTGAAGTGGCCCGCGAGCGCGACGGCTATGTGCCCGAGGTCAGCTACGGCACGCACTTCTTTCAGGATCTCATCGAGGCCAACATCGCTTACCTGCCACTCTATCCCGACGACCGGCGCAATCGCTTCAACGAGGCGTTTCTTGCCGGTTCGCCCAACGCCCTGCCCGACCTCGTGCCGGATACCGAAGCCCTGGCCGGCGTTGTGCGCGTCATTCACATGCCGGCCGCGGCCAATGGCCGCCTGATGCGCGTAGTGATGGACAGCCGGGTCGATGAGGCCCTGGCATACGTGGTCGACCAGCCCTGAAGCAAGCCTTTCTGGCGACCGCCGCTGTAAATCGAGACATTGCATGAACTTGCGAGTTGGAAAATCTCGCGAGGGCGTCGCAGTGGGGAGCTCAATTGCCCTGGGTTTCTCAATAATTCTCCCCTTTTTCTTCAACTCATTTCTTAACTGACGCCCCCACCAATCCGAATAGAAAAATGACTAAGCCCCGACGAGTGTTCGCGGGGTAATCGATTATCTCGCAGAGGATTTCTCAAAATGGGCTTCAACTTCAACACCAACAACAGCTGGAATAGCAACAACACCAACAAGAACACCTGCACCAAGACCATCAAGACCATGCAGGCGATGTTCAACCGCTTCAAGCGCCGCTACAACACCACGACCAACACCACCGAGAAGCGCTTCCTCAAGACCGAGTGCGCCCGCATCACCACCGAGCTGAAGAACTGCGCCAAGACCTGGACCAACTGCGGCTACGGCAACTGCAACTGGATCACCCGCGGCTTCACCTCCTCGGCCTTCACCACCACCAAGACCGGCGCCCGCAAGAACAACGGCAGCCGCAAGACCTGGAACAAGACCACCTCGCGATCGACGCGACGCACGCCCGGCAACCGCCCGACGAGCAGCCGCAAGACCTCGAACAGCCGCCGGACGACCTTCGTCGCCTGGTGAATTTGACGTCTGACGATTTTGTCCGAGGCCGGTGATGGGCGACTCGCCCACGCCGGCATCGGGCCGCAAGTGATGGGTCGGCGCTCGTACGACGGTGGAATCCGGACGAGCGGCCGACCCTCGCCTTTTTTACGCAAACGTCGAAGACGATGTGGTTGCCCTGCCGACGGCCGTTACGTCGGCATGCGCTGCGAGCCTGAGGCGTGCATGTGAGAGTCTTCTCTCGACTGGCATGGCCGCGGCCGTTAGGCGGCCATATTGCAGGTGCGTTGCGACCAGTGAGCCTTGCAGGTGCTTCTTACTCAGATGTCAATTATCGAACATGCTGCTGCTGTTGCTCGACCCGCCGAATGTCGACGAGCCGCCAAAGCTGTTGCTCGAACTTCCGAAGCCGCCGTTGGACCCGAAGCCAGAGTTGGAGCCGGAGTTTCCAAAGCCGCCCGAGCCTGAACCGAAGCCCGACGATCCGCCGAACCCGCCGGAACCCGAGCCGAACCCACTGGATCCCGAACCAAATCCGCCGCGATTGGAGGATGATCCAAAGTTGCCCTGGCCGCTGCCCGAGTTGCCGAATCGGCTGTTGCTGTTGCCCGAGCGACTGTTGCTGCGATTGCCCCGCGTGCTGCCGGCCATACCCGTCACGTCACTCCCAGAGCCGGAACGTCCTCCGCGATTGGAAGTGGAGCGGCCCCCGCCCCGATTCATCGATGAAGATGATTGTCCGGATGAAGAGCGCCCTCCACCGGAGCCGCCGCTGGTGCTCTTGCTGATCGGCCCGCCCATGACGCGATCCGGCGTCACGTTCAGCTTCGCGATGATCTCGTTGTCGCGCACGCGCGCCAGGTGCGGATAGTCCTTGAGTGACGCTTCCAGAAACTCGGATCGATACATGCGCCGGACAGAAGGATCACGCATGGCCGCGATGTACCGCTTCTCGAATTGGATGCGCTCCTTCAGGATGCCCGGCAACTGATCGCCCTGTCCGCCAAGCGATTGCGGCAGCGTCTCCTGATAGGTCGTGTACCACGAATCTACCGCAGCGCGGAAGCTGTCGGGATTGGCCTCGTAATACCACTGTTCGATGATCGCCGCGGCGAGTTCCGGAAACTGATCGGAATGCACGAGTGTGTAATAGACCTCGTCATGTCCAGGAAGTCCGGTCACCGGTGCTGCCGCACCCGCGGTGTAACCGAAGCCGCTTGATGCGCGCCCGATGTCGTTGGGCAGCGGCTTGACGACGCGCTGTGTGATGGCCGCGGTCCAATCGAGACTATTGTCGCCAATTGCGGTGGGCGATGTCGATGCGGGTTGATCGACCAGCATGACGTTGTTCGGTGTGATCGGCTTCAGGGTTGACTGCGACGCGGTGAATTCCGTCGAGGCGACGCGAATCTGATCGAGCACGGGCGGTTTGGACATCGCCCGCTTTCGCCATGCAGAGACCAGACCAGCGGAAGTGCTTGAGCGGGTCTCGGACTCTCGATCGAGAATGGCCCGGATCGTCGGCATCTGGTCGCCCGCGCACTGGCCCATCAAAGTGACCACCGGGAGTCGCTCGACAAGCGTCTGCAACAATTCGGGTTGGCCGGTCACCACGCGCGCGGCACTCACAAAGTCGGGGCCATGCGGCGTGGCCACGGCGTCAACGGTCGTTGATCCTGCGGTGCGCGCTTCGTTCAGCTTGATGATCAATTCGGGGCGGGTCGAAAGCGTGAGAATCGCGTCGCGCACGTCTTTCGGGTAACCGGCCAGGGCTTCAAATGAAGTCCGGGTGGCGAGCCGTGCGGCGTCGAAGCCGGCGTCGGTGCGCGATCGAAGCTGATCCATGTATTGACCAAAAGCGCTTCCCGAGACGGACAGCACGAGAGCGACAATCAGATTGCGACAATGACGAATCGTCATGGAAAAATCCCCTGGTAACTGCGGCGTACCACGGCACGACCGCGCCGATTCAAGTCAGATTCAATCATCGACTTGGCCCTAAGTACGGCTGAAATCGAAGACTAGCGAGCTTTTCGATCCACCCGGAGCCGCGGCGCGGAGCCTTCGGCCAAGACATTATAACGGTCGAATCATGCCCGGATGCGGCATCAAAGCCTTAACGCAGACGCGGCGCCCATGGCCAAGACTGCCACAATTTCAGTAATAACAAATGCTTATGTGCCGGCCACTAAACGCGTCTGACCTTGGAAACAGAGGTCTCGGTGCCCCTGTCGTCTCGATCGTAGGGGGCAGGTGGGGCCTGTCGAGGCTGCACTCTCAAGGCCGGAGCCGATTCGCGACTGCGAATCGGTGTTTGCGTCATCGGTTGAGGCACCGGCGCCATATGCTGCATTTGTTGAGGCGCCGGAGGCATGTAGGTCAATCCGGCCGACTGAGTCACCCGGGCCAGGTCGAGCAGTTTCGGAATGAAGTAACTGCGCGGATTGAGCCGCGCCGCCCGGGCCAGGGCAGGGTAAGCCCCGCCGGGATTCCCGGTATAGAAGGTCACATATCCGAGTAAGCAGTGGCCTGCTTCGCTGTTCGGGTTCTGGGCCGCAAACCGCCTCAGGTTGGCGTAGTGAGCCTCGAAATGTCCGATGTCGCCATATTCTTCGCGAATGTCGTATGTCTTGTGGGCCAGCCCCGGTGACAGCTCGAACGCCCGCGCAATGTGAATCATCGCGTCGTCATATCGGCCGAGGGCGAACAGGGCGTGCCCCGCATGTAACCTCGCGCCGGCACTGGCCTGATTCTTATCCGCGGCCCCGATGAGGTTGATCGCGGCCCGGTCATATCGACCTTCGTAAAAGGCCTCCAGTCCTTCATCAAACATCTGGGCATATTGATTGAGCAACCGACCCGCGCGCTGCTGGGCGAGATGCCAGAGATAGTCATGCCGCGCGTCATAGCGGCCCTGGTTGTAGGCATCGCCGAGTTCTTCCGCGCCCGCATATCCACCATAAGGATATGCGTAATACCCTTGATTTTGCGGCCTCATTTCATCGCGCTGCCCGTAGGACCGCTCGCGAAACGCGTCGTTCGATCGAAATTGACTGTAGTCAGGATACAGCCGCTGGGCGGGGCTCCAGCCATCCGGCGAGTTGGGATCGGGTGTGACATATCGGCCATCCGGCGTGCGATACGGCGGAGCGCCGGTCGGGTCGATTTCCTCCAGCGGCAGAACCGGCCCCTGCGGCGTTGCCCGGCGCAGGGCGTCGTTCATCGCGGCGCCCGGTCCTTGCGCGGGCGGTGAACCGCTCTGCTGAGCATAAATGACTTCAAGTGACGCGAAGGATGCGAGTCCGGCGCAGAACGCGCCGATCCGTGCGAGTCGAGCCATGGCATGTCTCCGCGGGCGTCGGATTCATGTCGGCGAGAGTTTGGGCGTCGCCGTCGTGATGAACCGCCGCCGCGCTAACGCATCATCTTATCTTGACCCTTGATGTCAGGCGAGGTTGGTGGAAATAGATGAGATTCCGCCCGCCGCTTGCAAGATTCATGCCAAAGCTGAACAGAATGGCGCCGAAAACTGTTGTGCATTTGCACAAATAAATAGTGCTGGTCGCCCCACGAATTTCGTTTGCAATCCACCGTCCGCTCGATAAGTTAGTGCGGACTAACTTGGCTCGGTTTGTGCCGGCCGCTCGCTACCGTTTGGCTGGATTGACGTTTAGTGCTTGATCAAGCTGGACTTGTGCGGCATCGAGCATCGAAAAAGTAAATCGCTGGCTGTCGTTTTTCTGTCGCGCGACAGCCGTAAGCTAGTGGCTCCTAACGTGAGGTGATTACCATGGTCGCTCCCGTCACGTCGAACGAAACGAACAAATCGTCCCTCTCCCTTCCGCTCTTGAATGACTCCATCACGGCCACGCTTGCCGCGGAGCGCGAACGCATGATGCGCGAAGAAGGCATCACGGTTGGACCGGTGAAACACTTCAAGCGGCCGAAGGAACGAGCATTCACCAAGTCCGAGCGCGGACAGGTCACGATCTGGATCGGGGGCCTCACCCTTCGCCACGACGAGCTGATCAAGGCCGGCCTCGAGGGCCTGGGCTACAAGATCGGCCTCATCCCCATGCCGGTGAAGGCCGATTTCCAGGCCGGCAAGGAGTTTGGCAACAACGGTCAGTGCAATCCGACGTACTTCACGGTCGGCTCCGTCGTAAACCACCTCAAGCGGATGCGCGACGAAGAGGGCATTCCGACTGAGGAAATCCTGGCCAACCATCTATTCGTGACCGCCGGCGCCTGCGGCCCCTGCCGCTTCGGCATGTATGAGGCCGAGTATCGCCTGGCTCTGCGCAACAGTGGATTCGACGGCTTCCGCGTCCTGCTATTCCAACAGGCCGGCGGCCTGGATCAGGCGGCGGTCGAAGCCGGCCTGGACATGAATCTGAATTTCTTCCTCTCGCTGCTCAACGCCGTCTTCATGGGCGACGTGCTGAATGAAGTCGCTTACCAGATTCGGCCCTACGAAATCGAGCCGGGCAAGACCAACGAGATTTTCAACAAGTGTCTCAATCTCTGCCAGGACGCCCTGCGCGCTAAAAACTACGACGAAGTGCACGGCGGCGTGCTGGCCAAACTGTTGTCGAAGGTTGCCCCAGTCAAGACGCCGGCCGACGCGGCCAAGTTCCTCGACCAGCTCAAAGGCACCTACTACTCCGACGTCTTCGACAAATGTCGCCAACTGATCGAAGACGAGATCGAGGTCGACTTCACCCGGCCCAAGCCGATCGTGAAGGTGACTGGCGAGTTCTGGGCCCAGACCACCGAGGGCGACGGCAACTTCAAGATGTTCCCGTTCCTCGAGGAGCAGGGCGCCGAAGTGCTGGTCGAGCCGGTGGCAACGTGGATTTGCTACATGCTGCACCAGGCGGGGCTCTTCGCCGATGACCGCAAGGCGCTCAAGGCCGACGGCAGCGAAATCCCGATCTGGAATGTAAAGGAGCGACTGGCCGCCGAGATGGACTATCGCAAGCGGAAGTTCACCTTCAACATCGCCGAGAAGATCATCATCCACGAATACAATAAGCTGCGCAAGGGTATCGGCGGGACCGCTCACGAGCTGGTGCCGCAGTTGGAGCTGACCCGCTCAGGCCATCCTTATTACAACAGCCGGGCCGGCGGCGGCGAAGGCCATCTGGAAGTCGCCAAGAATATTTATTACAGTGCCAAGAGCATGGCTCACATGGTGCTGTCGCTGAAGCCGTTCGGCTGCATGCCCAGCACCCAGAGCGATGGCGCTCAGGCCGCCGTGACCAGTCACTACAAGGACATGATCTACATTCCCATCGAGACCTCGGGGGAAGGCGACATCAACGCGCACAGCCGCGTGCAGATGGCCCTTGGCGAGGCCAAGGTCAAGTGCAAAGACGAGTTCAAGGCCGCCATCGAAAAGACCGGCTACACGCTTGAGCAAATCCGCGAATACGTCATGCAGCCGGAGAACCGCGAGCTGCGCCGACCTTTGCAACACATCACCCATCGCGACGGCATCGTCAGTAAGGCCGCCAACTTCGTGCTTGATGTTTCGGAGCGGATGAAAAGGGCCGGCGTGCCGGCGGGCGCCAATCGCGAAATGGCGATGGCCTGAACGTCGAATTCAACCTGATAGACCTGCGCTATCTCGCGTCATCAGGATTGATGTTGGACCCGACAGAGCGGTCCAAATCAAGACCGTTAGTGGAAAGGGACATTCATGAAGCGTGTTTCGGGGTTTAAGGTTCTAGGCTTGATCGGCGTGGCGGCGATGTTCGGCGGCGGCGGATGTCCTCCGCAAACTCCTGGCACGACGACGCAACGCGATCCGATTCCGGGCGCGGGACAGGCTCCCCAAGGCGCCCCGACCGGGACAAATCAGAATGTGCCGGCGCAAACGAACAAATGGCGCGAGAACAACCTGCGTTACTTCATTGCAGACCTGTCGGCCAAGACCGGACAGCAGGCCCAGATTGATGCGATCGCCGGCGCCTTTCAGCGATGGAGCGCCGTCACGCCGCTCAACTTCACCCGCACGATGGATCGCGCTCAGGCCCATTTCACCGTGGGTTGGGGCAGCGGCACGCACTGCGGCCTGTACGTGAACCTGACGTGTCCGACGGAGGCCTTTGACGCCACGACCCTGGGGCATGCGTATTTTCCCAACGGCACGAATGCCGGTCAGTGCCACATGAACGAGATTCACAACTGGGCGGATGGCCGCCTGCTTTTGAGTACACTGGTGCATGAACTGGGCCACAATCTCGGACTGGATCATCTGCCCGAAGCCACTGCGGTCATGGCCGCTTCGGACAACAACCAGACCGGCGACCTGCAGCCCCCTGACATTGCTGCGATTCAGCGACTCTATGGTTCGCGCGACGGCAGCGTCCGTCCGGCCCCGCGCATCCTCCCGCCTGCGACCGACACCGGACTTAATCGAACCGCGACGACCACGACACTGCCTGACGCCGATCAGGACGGCGTCGATGACAACTACGAGCGCTACGTCCTCGGCACCAATCCCAACTCCGCCGACTCGGACAACGACGGCGTGCCCGACGGCGTCGAACTCCGCCTCGGCCTGGACCCGAGCGATGATGACACCGATCAGGATGGCTCAGGCGACGGCACGGAATTAGACGGCGGCGGCAATTGCTTCCGACCCGACAACGGTATCTCCGGCGATGCGACCGCGTTTGTCGGCAAGTACGTGGGCACCGACAGCTTGGGCACGCCGATTGAGTTCACCGTCGCGGCTGATGGAAGTGTCGACGGCAAGCTCTCGCTCACCTTGTACGGCTTCGCCGAAGACGAGGAGCTGATCGGCACCTGCGGCGCTGACGGCAAGATGGAGCTCGTGTCGTATGACTATTTCTTCGACTACGAAGGCACGATCGTCGTGGCCGCGGCCAGCGGTCTGTTTGTGACCGAAGCGCAGACCAATGGCACATGGACCGCGGCGAAGACGGCGCGCGAGAGGATTGACGACGGCATCGTCAAGCAGCGCACTCCGATGGAGGCGTATTTACGCTGATTGTTCCCATACCAGTTGTTCAATTGATGGCAGGTGCGGAGAAAGTCTTAGGGTTCATCATGGGGAGTTGTTCTAGATCACATCGGTGTTTGGCGATTGCCGTGAGCCAATTGGCACTTGTGTGCATTGGCTGCGAATCGTGTCCGCCATCGATGATGGTCAAGCTCGGCAACGGCACACAGGTAAACGCAGAAGCCGGCGCTGGGCCGGCGTCGCAGGCCAACACGACCTGGGCCTTCTACGCCGACGTCGTAGCCGATACCACCAGCTTTCTGGGTCTGCCGATCGTCGGCGTCCCCGTTGCGACGGACTCCAACCTGCTCTTCCGCGGACAGTTCGGTGCCAATGGCGAACTGACGCGCGTCTTCGACAACAAGGTGCTGGTGCCAAACACGCTGGGCAACGAGCTGTTTCTCGACGGCTTGTTGCGCGACACGCTCATGCCCAACCTCGGCTATCTGGCGAAGAGCTACGGCGCGGCCAGCGGCGAATTCGTCGGTTCGGCCGGTTGCGGACTCCTCTATTACGGTCCGTTCCCGGTCGCGCATTCGAATCTGGAATTCTCCGGCACCACGACCAGCCTGCTCGGCCTGTTGGAGCGTTCGCAGGGCACGCTCACGATGTCTTTGGAAATCAACCCGCTGGCAGCGCTGTTCGCGCCGCCGGAGTTCAAATCGCAGACTGTGGTGATCCCTGGTTTTGCGATACGTGAATAGCGAATTGACCTCTTTGTTCAGGAAATCGATCCCAGGCAGTTGATTGGACCTCTCAATATGAACAAGAAAATCCTCCACGAAGCGGATCACGGCGACTCCGGCGGATCGTGCAGCACCAAACCCGCGGGCAAGTCCTCCAGCGGCTCATGCGGCTCCGGCGGAAGCTGTGGCTCCAAGAGCGGCGAGCCCAAGGACATTCAGCAAGGCTTCGTGCAGCTCAACATCGGCCTGGTCAAGGCCGAGAGGACCAAACCGCACATTGACGACCTGCCCTTCGTCGGAACCGAGAAGTATCCGCAGGGCCTTTTCATCGGACTCGACGTCGGCAGCACGACGGTCAAGTTCGTCGTGGTGAATCCCGTCACCGACGAGATTCTGATGAAGGACTACCAGCGGCACGACACCAAGCAGCCCGAGAAGTGCATCGAGATGCTCAAGGCGGTGAAAGAGCTGTTCCCCGATGTACCGCGCAACGCTTTCCGCGTCTTCATGACCGGCAGCGGCGGGTCGTCGGTCGGACGGCGCATCGGCGCCCGTTTTGTGCAGGAGGTCAACGCGGTCAGTCTGTCGGTGGAGAAGCAGTATCCGCAGGTGCAGAGCGTGGTCGAGCTCGGCGGACAGGACGCCAAGATCATCGTCTTCAAGACCGACGAGGAGAGCGGCAAGAAGAAGAAGATCCCCTCGATGAACGACAAATGCGCCGGCGGCACCGGCGCGGTCATCGACAAGATCAACGCGAAATTAAAAATACCCTCGTCTGAATTATGCAACATGGGCTACCAGGGCCTCAAGCTGCACCCGGTGGCCGGCAAGTGCGGTGTCTTCGCCGAGACCGACATCAACGGCCTGCAGAAGCAGGGCGTCCCGCCGGACGAGCTGATGGCCTCGCTTTTCGAGAGCATCATTCAGCAGAACCTCGCCGTGCTCACCCGCGGCCACACGCTGCGACCGGTCGTGCTGCTGCTCGGTGGTCCGAACTGCTACATCAAGGGCATGATGGACTGCTGGCGGCACAACATCCCCATCGTGTGGAAAGAGCGCAAGGTGGACGTGCCCGATCTACCCATTGAAGAACTCATCATCGTCCCGGACAACGCGCAGTACTTCGCGGCGCTGGGCGCGGTCGAATTCGCCAAGATCGAATGCGAAGACCAACCGAATCAGGGCGTCTTCCGCGGACTGGAGGAACTCGAGTGGTACGTCAATGTCGGCCGCGTCGAGGAAAAGAAGTCAGCCGGCGGCAAGGGCCTGTGGAATGACAAGGCCGACCTCGAGGCGTTCAAGGCGAAGTATCGCAAGCCGACCTGGACCGCAAAGAAGTTTGAACGCGGCACGCATGTGAAGGCATTTGTCGGTATCGACGGCGGCAGCACCAGCACCAAGGGCGTGCTGCTCGACATGGACAAGACCGTCATCGCCAAGGCCTATCAGCTCTCCAAGGGCAACCCCATCGAAGACACGATGGACATCTTCGCCCAGTTGGAAAAGCAGATGGTCGATCAGGGCTGCACCCTGGAGATTCTCGGCGTCGGCACGACAGGGTACGCAAAGGACATATTGAAGGATGTTGTTGGCGCGGATGTTGCGCTGGTCGAGACCGTGGCGCATACCCAAGCAGGATTGCACTATTACCCCGACACCGATGTCATCATCGACGTCGGCGGTCAGGATATCAAACTCATCATCCTCAAGAACGGTCAAGTCAAGGATTTCAAGCTCAACACGCAGTGCTCGGCCGGCAACGGCTACTTCCTGCAGAGCACGGCCCAGGGGTTCGGCTTCCCGGTGGAAGAATTTGCGGACATCGCCTTCAGCGCCGAGGCCATGCCGAGCTTCGGCTACGGCTGCGCGGTGTTCATGCAGAGCGACATCGTCGACTTCCAGCGCCAGGGCTGGGCGCCCAACGAAATCATGGCCGGCCTGTGCGACGTGCTGCCCAAGAACATCTGGCTGTACGTCTCGCAGATTCCCAATCTGTCGAAATTGGGCACCAAGTTCGTACTGCAGGGCGGCACGCAGCACAACCTTGCAGCGGTGAAATCGCAGGTCGATTTCATCACCAGCCGCTTCAAGGGCATGGCGGTTCAGCCCGAAGTGGTCGTGCACAAGTTCTGCGGTGAGGCCGGCGCGATCGGATCGGCGGTCGAAGCCCATCGCCAGTATGTCGAGAACGATCTCAAGACCACGTTCATCGGTCTTGATCGCGTTGCGGCAATTCAGTATCGCACCACGCGCAGCGAGGCCACGCGTTGCTATTTCTGCAAGAACAAGTGCCTGCGCACTTTCATCGACGTCAAGAGCGGCGAAACTCAGCCCGCCTCGCATGACACGCCGGGCTCGTTGATCAGCCTCACGTCCCACATCATCAAGATGGGCCCCGAGGCCGGTCACCCCACGCGGATCAAGCACGGCGCGCCAGACGCACCCGCGCCCGCCGGGGCATCTTTAAATAGCGTGCCCGCCAAGCCGGCAAAGTCCAAGTCAAAGGTGCCGCTGGCGGCCAACGAGCAGCGACTCATCATCGCCACCTGCGAAAAAGGCACGGTCGAAGACGTCGCCGACATGCGCGACATCAAGGCCGGTCTCGACGCCATTAAGAAGGCCAATCCGAACTTCGCTGAGATACTGGCGCGCGAGGCCTTTGCCCCGACCAAGGTCGCCAACATCTCCGACCCGATCCCCACGAATGAGAAAGGCCCGTTTGGCCTGCCGCTCATGGGCAAAAAGAAGGCCGCCCTCGAACATCGCATCGAGCTGATGAAGAACCGCGAGAATGTGCGCATCGGATTGGTTCGCGCGCTCAACATGTACTCCATGGCCCCCTGGTTCATGGCGTATTTCCAATCACTCGGTATCCGCGCGGCGAACCTCATCTGGAGCGACTACACCAGCGAAGAAATGTACAAGGAAGGCGCGAAGCGCGGGGCGATCGACCCCTGCTTCCCCAGCAAGATCGGCATTCCGCACGTCCACAATCTGCTGCATCACAAGATCTCCGAGACCCAGAAGCTCGACTACATCTTCTTCCCCATGATCGATTGCATGCCCTCCTTCCTGGAGAACGTGCTGGATCAGCGGGCCTGCCCCACCGTTTCGGCCACGCCCGAGGCCGTGAAGGCCGCGTTCACCAAGGAGTCCGACGTTTTCGCCGAGTTCGGCGTGAAGTACCTCGACACCTTCGTCAATTTCAGCGAGCCAGGCCTGCTCGCCCGGCAGATGTTCA
>CAYXEY010000011.1:0-1746 GCA_964464105.1 uncultured Planctomycetaceae bacterium | reverse complement strand
TGCGGGCCTGTCGCGTGGCTTGGGATCACTACGACTCGTTCTTTGCCCAGCTGCGCAAGGACGCCCGCCAGCTGCTCGATCGACTCGAAGCCAACAACGAGATCGGTGTCGTGCTGCTGACGCGGCCCTACCACCACGATCCCGGCGTCTGCCACGAAATCCCCGACGAATTCCAGAAGATCGGCATCCCGGTGCTGACCATGGATGTGCTGCCGCACGATCCCGATCTGCTCGATCGTCTCTTTGGCGAGGAGGTTCGCCGCGGCGACTTTAAGAGTGCCCTGTCAATCGAGGACGCCTGGAAAAACGCCTACAGCGAGAACACCAATCGCAAGGTCTGGGCCGCCAAGTTCGCCGCCCGGCATCCCAATCTGGTCGCACTGGAGCTTTCCAGCTTCAAGTGCGGACACGATGCCCCGATCTACAGTGTCATCGAAGAGGTTATCGAAAACAGCGGCACGCCCTACTTCTGCTTCAAGGACATCGACGAGAACAAGCCCACCGGCTCGATCCGGATTCGTATCGAGACGATCGGCTACTTTCTGACGCGGCACCGTGACAAGCTGGTGCGGCGAAACAGGAAGTTGGCGGCGATCGAGGCGAAGCTCGCCGAAATGGAGCGCCACCTCCGCGGAGCCGCGCGGGCGCCGGTCGAGACCGGTGTCGAGCTTGCGGCCACCGTGGGTGTGTGAATGCGGTGAATGGCGCCGGCGTTCGTGATCCATGAACCCAGATTCCGCGCCCAGTGAAATCGAGCAACTCCGCGCAAACATCGAGGCCTTGCGCGCCGAGATCGGGCATCTCCATGCACGGGTGGAGTCACTCGAAAGGCAGCGCTCGCCGGCCCCCGGTTCGCGCCCGGGCTTTCAGGACACACTCAGCAAGTTCTCCGCATTTTCAACACCCGGCGCAATATCAGACGCCTCTGCCAAACCGCTGCCGCCGCCCGTCATCGTCAACGCCGCCCCGCCCGTTCCCACTCGACCCATTCGAACAGCCCCCGCGTCGGAAGACGCCGAGATGCGCATCGGCGCAACCTGGTTCAATCGCGTCGGCGCGCTCATCCTGCTGCTGGCGGTCGCGTTCTTCGTCAAATACTCCTTCGATCAGGGCTGGCTCGGTCCGCTGACCCGCGTGCTTATGGGCGCTGGCACGGGGGCCCTTCTCATTGCGGGCGGTGAATACTCGCTCGCCCGCAAGCTGCGTCAATTCTCGGTGGGGCTTATCAGCGCGGGCGTGGCCATGCTCTATGTCTCGGCCTACGCGTCGCATGCCTTCTACAACCTGATTGAACTCAATACCGCATTCACACTCTACTGTTGCATCACGGCGCTCGGCACGCTCCTCGCAATCCACGGCAGCATGCAGGCCGTCGCCATCCTGACCCTCATCGGCGCATTCCTCACGCCGGTCGTCCTCAGCACCGGACGCAACGCCCAGATCGAGCTGCTGACCTACCTGCTGATCATCGACGCCGGGTTTCTCGCGGTCGGTGCATTGCGCCGCTGGGATGCCCTGCGCGTGCTCAGTTGGATCGGCACGCAGGCGATGTACCTCGGCTGGGGCATGACGTTCTACGAGCAAGGCGCGCTCGACGTCACGTTGTGTTTCATCCTGATCTTCCATCTGCTTTACCACGGCGAGGCCCTTGCATCGGCGCGAATGAACTGGGGCGAGCAGCGCGTGGTGTTGCCCGCCCTCGTGCATGCGAACAACACAGCGTTCATCGCCTCGGTGTGGCTGATG
>CAYXEY010000010.1:19777-26189 GCA_964464105.1 uncultured Planctomycetaceae bacterium | reverse complement strand
CGTTGATTCGCTTTAGAGTTTGGTTGCGCACATTGCGCTGGGCGATCGCAGTCAAAAGTTCCGCCTTCGTCCGACCTACTTCGGCCGCGTCAACCAGCGCTAATACGTCGTCTTTATGAACGGCCTCTCCAATCTGTTTGTCCACTCGCCATACGACTCCGGGCAGTCGCGACGCAACGTGTGCTAGTCGTGTCTGGTCATATTGCGTTTCGGCGTTTCCGATGATCGTATTCTCCATCGGACGTTCGATGACCTCCCCAAGTTGCACACCTGCCTTTGTCACCGACTCGGCCGATGCGAACTGAACTCGGAGTGCATGAGTTTGACAGGTTGACGGGTCCTTTGGGGGCTTGCTCTCAGACGAAACGATGCGCGGGCCTGATTCCGATTGTGGAAGTTTGCCCTTGACTGCGATTTCGGGATGGCACAGCGTACAACCCGACTCGGGCACGCCATGTTCCTTGCACCAGTCGCCTGCAACACCCTTTGTCAGAATCTCGGGGTGGCATACCGTGCATCGCGACTCCACCACGCCATGTTCCTTGCACCAGTCCGCCGCGCTGTCGCCGGCCAATTCCGGATGACACTTGATGCATCGTGATTCAGGTACGTTGTGTTCGACGCACCAGTCCTCATTCTGCGCTTGCACAGTCGCGCCAAACAAGGACGTGAACTTTGGAGCGCGCCAACCATTATGGTGTCCCCAGAATGCTACGCCCCCCAGCGCAATTAGCACGAGCAACGTAGGAAAAGAGTGCAGGATGAATGATGCCGGGCCACCGGCTCGCCTTTGATTTGGCTTTCGCGCCGCGGCCGGGCGATCAGCCCGCGGATGGCCTGAGCCATCCGAAAGATCATTGCGCTCCGTAGACATGGGGAAACTCCGCAAACGTAAATGCAGTTATGTTTTTTGCGACACGAACACGGAAAGCTAAAGATCAGTTTCGGCGCGGCCAAAATTGGTCGCGCAATACCGTCGAGCGTGCATTTCGTTCAGGTGCTTTCGACTGAACCTAAATGCTGGAATTGTGATGGGAAAATCAGATCAGAAGTGGAAGCGTGGACTCGTCAGGTGGATGGCTGATGCCAAGCGCCTCAGTGCCGAGGAATCGACCCCGAAGCGGCGTCGGTTCCTCATTTAGGGCAAACGAGCGCCCGACGAATAAAGAAAACTCAATTTGCGGAACCGAATCGGGTTTGGAAATTTGCCCGCCATTTCCACTACAGAAACAGGATTCCGGTCGTGACTGATTTGGTTTGCCAGGAGCTTCCTTGGCTGGCTCTCCGGGGCAAGAACAGTGCCGAGGGCCTCGCCCTTGTTCCTTCGCCGACGCGCTAAAAGCGCAAAGGCTCGGGCAAACGATTGCGACCCATACGACGAGGCACCACGATAGGAGAAGACGCTGCATAATTCACCATAATGATAGCGCCGGACAGAGCCCCTGTCTAACGCATCTCGTGGACATGCACTCCAAGGTTGAATCGGCGGAGCCGAACCCCGTTTAGCAACACAACGAGGCTGGCTCCCACGTCCGCTATAACGGCCATCCAAAGCGTCGCGACACCTGCCATCGCCAGGGTAAAAAAGACCCCTTTTGTGCCAATGGCAATGGCGATGTTCTGCCACAAGATCGAAGATGTTCGCCGGCTGAGGCGAACGAAAGCAGGTATGGCACGCAGATCGTCCTGCATGAGGGCCACGTCCGCGGTCTCCAGCGCCGTGTCGGTGCCCGCGGCTCCCATGGCAAAGCCGATTGTCGCTTTGGCCAGGGCTGGGGCATCATTCACGCCATCTCCGACCATTCCGACGTATGCGTTTGCTCGAATCAATTCGTCGATGGCCGCGAGTTTGTCCTCTGGAAGCAGGTTTCCACGGGCATCGTCGATTCCGACAACCTTCGCGATCGCAGCTGCGGTCTTGGGGTTGTCGCCCGTGAGCAACACCGTGCGAAGGCCAATTGAATGCAACTCAGTCAAGGCCTGCACGCTGGTCGGCCGCGGGGTGTCCGCTACGGCCAATATCCCAAGAACTCCGCCTGAGTCTGCAACGACGATGGCTGTCTTGCCCTGCTCCTCCAATTTGGCCAGCTCCGCTTCAATCGCGGGCGAGCAGACTTTCCGCTCTTCGGCGAGCCGGTGATTGCCAACAAAGTACCGACGACCCGCAATCGTGCCTTCGACGCCACGCCCGACGAGGGCATTGAAATGGTCAACTCTAAAAAGCGCCCCCACAGTTCTAATCTTGGAGTCATCCCACGCGTCAGTCACCGCCCGTGCAACTGGATGATCGGAATTTGCATCCAGGCTTGAGGCGATATGCAGCACGTCGTCTGCCGCGCGCCCGCCCAGCGGAACCGTGTCGGTCAATTTGGGTTTGCCTTCCGTGATCGTTCCCGTCTTGTCCATGGCCAGAATGCGAAGACGCTTGCCGCCTTCCAAATGCACGCCGCCCTTGATCAGGATGCCGCGCTTGGCCGCTGCCGAAAGGCCGCTGACAATGGTGACGGGCGTTGAAATTACTAGCGCACACGGGCAAGCGATGACCAACAGGACCAAGGCCTTGTAGAGCCAGGGCATGAGCAACTGACCGAACAATAGTGGCGGCAGGACGGCGACGAGAATAGCAAGGCCGCAAACGATCGGTGTGTACACACGTGCAAAATTATCCACGAACCGTTGTGTGGGAGCACGACTGCCTTGCGCCTCTTGAACGGTCTTGATAATGCGGGCAATCGTGGTCTGATCACGGCCGCCCTTTGTGTAAAACTCCAAGACGCCGTTGCCATTGATGGTTCCGGCGAAGACAGGATCGCCGACAGCCTTGTCCACCGGAATGCTCTCGCCGGTGATGGGGGCCTGGTCTATTGCTGAGGCTCCGCTTACGACGATTCCATCAAGCGCGAGTCGCTCGCCCGGCCTTACGCGAATGATCGATCCCTGGGGGACTTCGCTCGCGGCGACTTCCTTCCAACTTCCATCGGCTTGTTTCACAGTCGCAAGCTCGGGCGCCATTTCCATCAGCGACTGAATAGACTTTCGTGCCCGCTCAAGGGAATAGGACTCAATCAGCTCGGCTACAGCGAAAAGGAACACGACGACAGCGGCTTCCGGCCATTCGCCAATCGCACACGCCCCCATCACAGCGATTGTCATCAGGAAATTGATGTTGAGTGTGAGCGACCTAAGTGCGAGCTTTCCTTTGCGAATTGTTGGGAGGCCACCCAAGAGAATTGACGCAACCGACAAACAAATAACCAGTACCGAAGTTTCATCCGCGGCGGTCCAAGCAACTGTCTCCGCGGCGAACGCCAAGACACCGGACAGACCAAGCAGAGCGAGGTCGCGACGGGAGGTAACCGGTGCGGTGCTGTCAATCACCTCACCGGGTGTCATGCCAGCGCGTCTGATCGCGGCATCTAATGTCTGCCGATCGACGCCTACGTGGGTCACCACCACCCGCCGATTCACGAAATCGCACTGGATTGACTGTACGTTCGGTAGCGACAGGAGCCGCTTGCGCAGCACTGCCTCCTCCGCGGCACAGTCCAATTCAGCGACGTTGATGAGGGTTTGGTTCAGGTAAACGCTCCATTGTCGACGTTAACTCGACGTGTGTCATTTATTTTTCTTCCGGCCAATCATTGAGAACACGACAACGATGGCGCAGGCAACCAAAACCATAACAAGTATGACTAGCTCATTGTGTGGAATGTAAACATGACCAAATTTGGCATAGTGTTCCTTGGCGCGTTGAAAGGTCAGCCAACCTGCCAAGCCGGCAATTAGCAGCAAGATCCCAACGCCACCCAAGATTGGGAGGTGCTGGGCGAAGCGCGTCGGACGGCCATTGCGTCCGACGTGCAACGACTGTCGTTTACGGTTGCGCCTTTTGCTTGCCATGATCCAGGTCGTCATACTTGTGATCGTCGTGTTCGTAATGCCCATTCTTAGTCACCTGCTCACGCGCGAAGCGATGAGCCTTCCCAGAGCTAGTGGCGGCCGGGACGGATGAAATTAGTGGGTGAAACAACGAATTTGTGCCGATTGCGACCACAACAATCGTTAACAAGGCCATCAACCAGCGATTGCGACTTAAGCAATTAAGGACGTTTTCAAACATCAACACAATCCAGAATACTAGAAACGCCTGTTCAACGGCTTCCTGGATGACTGACCTTTCTGATTTCAAGTTAGCGGTAAACGGGTCGATCCGTGGCATATTAGTTGAGCTTGGAAAAGGCCTACTAACAAACGTCAAACCGGTGCTGTCTATTGGGGTATGCATACTGTGGCCGACCTGCGATAGAGCCGCGTGGCAGCAAGTCGAACAGGTGCCGGTTAGGAGTGCTTTATGAGAGTGCAATTGGGAGTCGGATTTCTCGCAGGACTCGTCGTCCTTGCCACTGGCTCGGTCAATTCCCGTGTAGAGGCCCAATGCCAGAGTGGTTATTCCACCGGAGGCGGTTATTACTCGGGCGGCGGCTATCAGGTCAGCGGCGGGTACTACGCTTCGCGGCCAACCTACAACGCGCCGCAGACGTATTGCGCTCCCCAAACTTACTATTCCCCGCCCCCCGTTCAGTACTATTCGCAGCCAACCCACCGATCCTACTCGTACAGCAGTGGGCGTGGTCACGGACACCACGGCGGGCACGACTCGTGGAACCGGAATCGCGACCGACACCATGACCGCGGACACGGGCATTCGCGACATGGTGGAGGGCATCGCGGCCGCGGCCGTCATTGAATGACTGCGATTGACCAAAGTAATAGAGCGCGAGCCCGTCGCCTCCAGCGAGGCAGCGGGCTGCGTTTGTAAAATCAGGATTCTTGAATTCGCTTTGTACATGCGATTTCAATCGATTGTGCCCGTGTGACTCGAAAAGCAATCGGTCACGGTGTCAACCACCAACTTTTTTTCTCTGCCAGCGAATCGAAACGGGCTAATGGGTCATCGCTTAAGATCGAATGAGCCAACAGCCTTCGTGCTCTTTTCAGTCTCCACTTCCACCCACAGCTTGGCATCCAGTGTCAGCGTGGCTGGCACCTCTGCGTGTGTGTGCCAGTGGTTGGGTTCCGCGGGGATTTCAATGTCCGCCTTGGCCTTGATCGAGCCCTTGGCATCCGCCGTTCCGATCCAGAAGCGCACGACTGTCACCGTGGCGGGCTTGCCATCGGCCGTCATCACCCAAACGTCAATCGGCGCATCGCCGCCGATTTTGATCTCGCCCTTGTCGCGCGACGCGCGCACAGTGAGGTCGCCAATGGTCGTTGTGCCGAGTTCAATGACCTCGCCGCCGTGCCCTGCGTGCCCGTCTCCTTTGGCGTCGTCATGCTTGTCGCCGTCATGATCGTGGCCATCTCCCTCTTTATGCGCTGGGGGCGGAGAGGACGTTGCCGGAGGATTGTTAGAAGTGGATGTCCGATCACATCCGACCATCAGGCCGGCGCCGCACAGAATTGCCAACACGTTGAGTTTCATGGGTCAGGCTCCTTTCGACGTTTGAGGTTCTTCACGCTGCCCGATCGCATCGAGCAAGCGATTCGCAACTCCGGGCGAGGACGGTCCGTCGCCGGTCTGTTTCAGTCTGAATACGAGTGCATAACCGGCTGGCACCACGACGAGATTCAGGAAGGTCGACGAAACCAGTCCGCCGAGCACCACAATCGCCAGAGGTGCAAGGAGTTCGCTGCCCGGTTCGCCCTTGGCCATCGCAATGGGCAGCAGGCCGAGCGCGGCGCAGAGTGCGGTCATCAGGATCGGCACCAGACGCTCCATGGAACCCTGGACGATGGCTTCGCCCAGCGTCTTTTTTTCAAGCTCCATGAGGTGGCTATAGTGGTTGACCAGCAGAATGCCGTTGCGCACCGCGATGCCGAAAAGGGTGATGAATCCGACGAGACTCGCGATAGACATGACTGGCGCTTCATAGGGAATGCTCGACAGACCGAATAACGAAAGGCTGTTGCCCAACGGCCGCGATGTCTCGGTGAAATAGACGGCAAAGATGCCGCCGATGATGGCCAGCGGCAGGTTCAGCATCACCAGCACCGCCACGCGCAGTGAGCCGGTGGAAAGCTGCAGCAGCATGAGCATGAGGACCAACACACCCATGCCGGTCACTAAGATTGTGCGCGAGGCCGATTGCTGGGCTTCAAATTGTCCGCCGTAGTGGACGCTATAACCTGCCCGCTGCACAATCGGATCGACGCGCGACTGAACCTGTGCGACGAGGTCCCCCAGGTTGAAACCTTCGGCCACGTTGCACGAGATCACGGCCTTTCGCCGGGCATTCTCGCGGGCGATGATGTTGGGGGTGCGCTGCGGCCCAATGTCCGCGACTTCCTCCAATCGCACGGTAGCCCCGGCGACGCCGCGCAACCGCAGGTCTTTTAGCTGGGCGATGCTCTC
>CAYXEY010000010.1:14248-19767 GCA_964464105.1 uncultured Planctomycetaceae bacterium | reverse complement strand
CGACGAGGTCATACCTGCGCACGCCCTGATTGATTCCGGCAACAATCTCGCCATAGATCGCCTGCTGAACCTGCTCGGCAGCGCTCGCTGGCGTAAGTCCGGCGGCGGCGAGGTCTTGATGCCGATAATGGATCGGCACGGAGGCGACCGTAACTTCGCGGTTGGCCGCGACATCGCGAGCGCCCGGCAATTTCTTAAGTTCCGTTTCGATCTCTTTCGCCAGTTGGCGCAACATGGAGAGATCGTCGCCATACACGTTAATGGCGATGGCCGCCGGAGTGCCGGAGAGGATGTGCGACAGGCGATGTTCGATCGGCTGCCCGATCGTCGTGGTCACACCCGGCACATCCGCGAGAATGGCGTCAATCTGCTTGCGGACTTCCTCCTTGGAGAAGCCCGGCCCCGCCGTGACCTCGATTTCAGAACTGCTGGGCGGTTCGGCATGTTCATCGCGCTCCGCACGACCGGTGCGTCGCGTGACGCTCTCGACGCCTGGGATCTGGGTGAGCCGCTCCTCGATTCCGCGAGCGACGCGGTTGCTCTCAACGAGTGACGTGCCCGGTGGAGCAAATAGAAATACGGTGAAAGTGCCCTCATTGAATGACGGAAGAAAACTGGTTCCGAAGGTGGTGGCAAGCAAGATCGACAGTGCGGTCGCCACGCCCGCGAGCGTGAGTACGACACCTCGACAGCGAATAGACCATCGTAGCGATGGTTCGTACCAGCGCTTGAGCCAGCGGACCAGGAACCCGTCCTGGTGCTTCCCACCGAGGCGGCCGCGCAGCAATAGCTTGCACATCGCCGGCGTCAGAGTGAGCGCCACAACGAGCGAGGCCAGGATCGACACGATGTATGTGATGCCAAGCGGTCGGAAGAATCGGCCCTCAAGTCCGCCCAGGAAGAGCAGCGGCACGAACACCATGCAGATGATGATCGTGGCGAAAACGACCGAGCTGCGAATCTCATTGCTCGCGTCGTAGATCACTTGAATGAAAGGCTTTTGCTCCGCCTCCGGCAGGTGGCTGTTCTCGCGGAGACGCCTGAAGACGTTTTCCACATCGATGATCGCATCATCCACCAGTTCGCCGATCGCGACGGCCAACCCGCCCAGCGTCATCACGTTGATCGAGAGATCGAATACCCACAGGATCAGAATCGCGAATGCCAGCGACATCGGCAATGCGGTCAGCGTGATGATCGTAGTGCGGGCATTCAGCAGAAACAGCACGAGTACGATGGCGACGATGATGCCCGCGTCGCGCATGACCGTGACGACGTTGTGGACCGAGCGCTCGATGAAATGCGATTGGCGAAAGACGTTGCGATTCAGGATCACACCGGCGGGCAGCGACTTTTCCACTTCATTCAGGACGCGATCCAGCTCCTTCGTCAGGAGCAATGTGTTGGTTCCGGGTGACTTCTGAATGCTCATCACCACGGCTTCGATGGCCCGATCCGCCGCTGTCCCTCGTTTGGGGGCCGGCCCGAGTGCGACATCTGCGACCTGACCGATCAGGACCGGCGCGCCGTTGTGATAGCGGATCATCGTGTTCTTGATGTCATCCGCGCTTTGAACACGAGCCGTCTGGCGAATCGGCAATTCAAGCCGATCAACGTTCGGCAGGTAGCCAGCGCTGGCGGTGCTGTGGGCCGAACGGGCTGCATCCACGACTTCGCGAATTGTCAGTCCGTACAGCGCGAGTCGATCCTGATGCACATTGACCTGGTATTCGGGCAGCTCTCCGCCGATCGCAATGACCTGGGCGATACCGGGCACGGCGAGTAGTCGATTGCGCAAGTCGTACTCGGCGAACGAGCGAAGCTCCAGCGGACTAACTTTCTTGTCCGGCGACGAAAGGGCCAGCAGCATGATCTCGCCGGTGATCGACGTGACCGGCGTGATCTCGGCATGCGCGCCGGGGGGCAGCAGCTCACGGACCGACGCCAATCGCTCCGCCACCAACTGCCGCGCACGATAGATGTCCTGTCCCCAGTCGAACTCGACCCAGATGAGCGAAAGGCCGATGGCGCTTGAGCTTCGGACGCGGCGTACGCCGGGCAGTCCATTGACCGACGTCTCCATTGGGAACGTCACATACTGCTCGACCTCATCGGCTGAGAAGCCGCCGGCTTCGGTCAGGACGACGACAGTCGGCGCGTTCAATTCCGGGAACACATCAACCGGCAGACGCGGAATCTGGTAGCCGACGAAGGCGAGGAGCAGGCCCGAGGCAATGACCATCAGGCCCGCGTATTTCAGCGAAAATGCGATGAGTCTCTGGAGCATTATTTCTTGTCCTCTTCGCCGTGAAACGACCCGTCGGCATGGAAGTGGCCGCCTTTTTCCGCGCTGCCCGATGTGGCGATCATGAGTTGATAAACACCATCCAGGACGATGTCGTCTCCCTCTAAAACGCCGCTGTTCACCACGACCCAGCGACCGTCGTTGATACCGAGGTCGGCCTTCATGCGAATGACCTTGTCGGGATTCCTGGGATCGCGACGAAAGATGATTTTCTCAAGACCATCCTGAATGACGCTGGAGAGCGGAATCGCCAGTTGGGGTTGTCCACCCGCGGTGATGACTTCCAGATGGGCAGACACCCCCGGCTTCGCCCAAGCGGCAACCTGGTTGGGTACCCCGATCAATTCGACCGTTCGCTCTTGAGCGTCGCCCGTAAGACCGAGCTTAAGGGACGTTTCCATGGTGTCCTGAAGTGCGATGGTTCCGCCCTTGGGAGGCACGATTCGGGCGGGCAATCCATCTTTGAGCCGTCCGAGGTCGCTCTGCATCGCCATCGCCCGAAACCAAAGTCGGTCCTGCTCGATCGTTGCGACGACCAAACTGCCGATCGGCGCCCAGGCACCGTTCGTCAATTCAACGGTTTGAACGATTCCGGGAACAGCGGCCAGGACTTCAATCTCGTTGATCTCCCGCCAGCGCGGCGCTGGTTGGGTCGTGGCATCGTGTGATCCGGAATCCGGATCGAGTCCGGTGTGAAGGTGTTGATCGAGCGAGTATGGCGCGGACAACGCTTCCTCGTCCAGACCAACTAGCGTCGACGCTGCTGAGAGGAATAAACGAAGCCGTGAATGCGCAGCATCATGGTCCGCGCGCGCCGTGGCGCTTTGTGCCACCAGTTCCGCTTTCTTCTTGAGTACTTCCGCCAACTCAGCCCGCTTTGTCGCCAGCGTGTTCTGAATGTTGGTCAGTTCATCGACACTTACCGCACCCGACGCCTGGCTCTTTTGAACCTGTTCAGTCCGTTTCTCCCACAGGGCCACGCCTTCCCGCAGGATTTTCTCGTGGTTGTCGTGAGCTTCCAGCAGTGAAGGGATCGAAGCAACGTTTGCCTCAGCCTGATGGATGACCGCGATTGCCTCATTCATTTTTTGCTGAAGGTCGCGCCATTCCGGCGAGGCAAGTCGATAAAGCGGCGTTCCAACCGAAACCGAGTCAAATTGTTTCACGAGCAACTCGACGCGACCCGCGAGCATCGTTCGATACTCGCGCCGGGCCTGCGGCTGAAGTTCGAATCGACCCGGCGCGCGAATGGTTTCGGCCACTGTTCGCGACTCCACCTTCGCAAACGTGATTCCCAGGTTGCGACGGACCGTCTCCGGCACATCGACCCGATTGGTCGGAGCGGCTGCGGCCTCGCCCGCGTGTCCCTCACCCTTGGGGGAAGCTGGTCCCGGTGCATTGCGGTCGCAATGAGTCGAGAACAAAAGTAGGCTGCTCAAGATTAGATATTTCAACTTGTAGTCTTGCATATCGAGTCTCCAGGCGGCGTAGCACTTTCGTGCCGGACGCGTGATGTATGATTCGCCGCTAAAATAGAAACGCGGCGAGCAGCGCCCTGGCGAAATCACCAGCAACGGCCAATGCTCCCATGATCAGGTTTGAAAAGGTGGCTTCTGAATCGCCGCCCGTCGTCTGTTGATCATGCAGGCAACCGGCAGCGCTCACGAGCATTGCGCCGACAGGCAAGCCGATCAGCAATCTGAATAACAATCGAATGCGTGTTTGCGTCTTCATTGTTTAAGCTCCGTGCGGATGGAGATCGTCCTTGTCTCAAGCAGTTCGTCTGTGACAGGTTGCGATGACGGCGAAGGGTGTGAGGAAGGGAATGGTTGCGCGGCAATTACTGACCAGGGGCGCCCCACAACCAATTCCACGTCGGCCAACGTCGTAGCCGCAGTTTGCTGGGCAGTGACTGCAAGCCGCCTCGTGGCGAGCAAACTTCGCTGCGCCTCCAGCACAAGCAGAATCGACGTATTTCCTGATTTATAGGACGCCGTGCCGAGGTCGAGGTTTCTTTGCGCCTGTGGCAGGATTTTTTCGTGATAGAGATGCGCCAGCTTCGCAGCAGTCGCGGCCTGATCCAATGCGCGCCGGGCTTCCTGGACGATCAGTCGATCAAGTGCCACCAGCTCCTTTAAGGCCGCTTGGTAGGCGTAGCCCGCCTTGGCGATCTGAGCTTGATTCTGGTCAAAGATCGGCAGCGTCATGTTGAGCGCCGGGCCGAAGATGAATCTCGGGCGCCGTGAGCTGGCCCGCCGCGACGCTGGCGCGGGCCGTGTCCGCGAGGACATCCCGTCCGGGCAAGGCCCGCCGCTCGGTGCGTTCGAGATATCCTCCAATCGAGATGTCTGGAAAGATTTTCGCATACTCTTCCGTCACGCGCTGTCGGCCGGCCGCGACGGCGGCGTGTGAAGCTTTAAGATCGAGGCGGGACGACCGGGCCAGCTCTACGATGGAATCTTCATTCAATACGGACATGGAGATGTCCGGCAACGGGTCGGTCAATTGCATATCATCGGCGCGAACCGTGAGACCGAGCAGGACCGCCAGACGTCGTCTGGCGTTTGCCGCGTCAAGCCGCGCCGTTTGCACATCGAGTTCATTGTTGAGCACGGTGCCCCGCGCAAGGTTGACATCCAATTCACCGATCGTGCCCGCCTTTTGTCTGGCGAGTGTCGTTTCAAGCAATCCAGTGGCGAGCTTGAGGTTGGCTTCCGCGATCTCTTGATTCCGCGAGGCGCCCACGGAAACGTAATAGGCGACCTTGGTGTCAACGACGAGCCTGGCCGCCTGTTGGGAGAGCGAAAGGACTTCTTGATCGAGCCGGGCCTTGGCGATTCGCTTGCGAATCGGGATCTGCCACAAATCGACGATGTTCTGCGCAAGCGTGCCCTGGATGTTGCTGCGGCCGCCACCCTCGGGAAAGGCGAATGACATGGCCAGCGACGGATTGGAGAACAACCCGGACTGCACGAAGTCCGCCCGTGACATTCCGACCCTGAAAAACCCGGCCTGAAGCGACGGGTTGTTCAGTAAGGCCACTCTCACGGCGTCCTCCACAGACAGACCATTGTGGAGCAACGAATTGACCTGTTCCGTCGCCAACGCCTCGTCATTCGGTCCGTACGCGGTGATTTGTCCGGTGGTGTCGTGAATGTTCTGTTTGACGCGGTCATAGTCGAGCTGCATGAACGGGATGCTGATGCCCGGCTGG
>CAYXEY010000010.1:8221-14238 GCA_964464105.1 uncultured Planctomycetaceae bacterium | reverse complement strand
GCGGCAAGGCCCCACGGCGTGAGCACCAGGATGCGCCCGGCCAGCCACAGTGCGACCAGCAGATTCTCATTGCGCAATCCTGAGTGGGTCCGTAGTGGAAAAAAACGATTCCTTGCCCACGGGCGTGGGCGCGTGCATGAATTTGAGCGCGCGGAGGCCCGCTCTCGCTCAAAGCGTGTGGAATCGCTGGTTCAAATCAGGAGTGGAAGCGCGCAATCAGTCCCGGGTGGGCTTGGTTCAACATCGGCGCAAGAATGTCCGATGTGATCACCCAGGTCCGGGCAGGTTTGGAACTGGGAATCATCGCTCAATGCGACGATCGTCAAGATGATGAGGGTATCATCCGACGTGGTGGTGGATTTGGAGGATGTCCTAATCACCAGCGAACAGGGATCGGCGGCGCAACCGTCTTCGTGGCCGCACCCGCCATCGTTGGACTGGTCATCGTGATGCTCGTCTTCGTGATGTGACGAGGTGCCGGTATGGCTCTCATCGCAGGGATGTTGGAGGATCCCGCCCTTGCAGAGCATGGGTACGCCGAGGGAAATGGTGAACATCAAGATAAATGATAACGTACGCATGACGGTAGCCATGTTAGTGAGCGGGGCTTACCTGGTCAAGCAACGACTGCTTGGCCATTCTTTTGTCCGGCGACGCTGGCACCCCTACCGCCGTGGCGTTTCGCTAAATGTACATTTTCCGCACCACAAGCTTCACTTTCTTGTAACAACCCAGGCGCATGTGGATCAAGCAATGGCTCCGGCCTGTGGTCGAAGGTCCGCAATGTGCACCGTGGCCAAGCGGGCATGACCATCATCCTCTTTCTTAGGGATTGCGAACCGTGCCAAATGAACTGAGCCCTCCGACTCGGGTCCGATCCGGCAGATGGATTGGGGGCAGAGGCGGACGCTTCGCCGCTCATCGGCCGTCCTCGTCGGGGACCCCCTGCCTGCGAGCCCCAACGATGACGGCCGAATACGGCAGTAAATTTCAAGTCGCAGCCGCGAGTCTCACATTGCGGGGCTAAAGTACCTCAATTAGGTTCGAAATCATGACCCGGCACCCTCCGCTCTCAGAGTCGCGACTCGGCGGTGGGAAAAATGATCATGCCTTGAAATACTCGCAGGTTGGTTTGGCATCTTCGTTAAGTCTGCGTGAGAGCCCAAAATGTTCATGCCGTCAGAGCGAAATTGGGAGGAAATGAAATACGAATCAGCCGGCTGCTGGCCTCTGCCCATCAACGATGGTAACGAGTTTGCGCTGGTTACAAAGATGGCGACATCGGTAATCAAGGCCGTGTACCGATCTTGTCCGCTGGCCCTCATCGTGGCGAGGGCGGACACGCCCAGTGGCGTCGTGCTCGCAACCACTTTGAGAATTGAGGATGACCCCGAGACTCCACTCATGCTTTCGGGCGTGCTTCGGCATCTGGAAGAGCAGTTTGCAATCGTCAACATTCTTCGCGCCCAACACTCGTTGATTGTCTTTTTTGATGAGTTGAGCAGACCCATTGCTCGTGCAAGGTGCATGCTCAGCGCGTCTGACGCGATTGCAGCGAGCGATATGCTATCTGCCCCCGGTCCGCGGTATGCCGGTGCCTGGACGTCGCTGCTTTCGGACGTGCTCGATGAAGTCCAAGGTTTGACTGACCCCAAGCTGGCAGTCCCACCAAAATACGCGCCGCGCCTCAGCGTCGTTCCACTCACGGTTTCGGGTTTTGAAACGCCGAACCTGAGCGCCTACGGCGCCAACGACGTTGTAGGGTTTCGGCTGGATGACCCCGACGAAGGGCATGGATTGGAACAGTCCACATGGCACTTGCTGGAAAACCTCTTCGGAAGCCAACTCTTCCATTCACCCCAGGTTCGCGAGAGATCGGAGACTCGCGAATTGACCGACGTTCTGGCGATCTGCAGCGCCGGACTTTGCTTGTTTGAAGCGAAGACCGCCGCCATCCTCACGACGAGGTTGGACCGAACAACTGAACGACGCCGAAAAAGCGTTCAGAAGCAAATCGATAAAGGAATAGACCAGATAATCGGCGCAATGAAGAATCTGGCCGCCGGATTGCCGTTGACAACGAAAAAAGGAGATTTGCTCACAGTTCCTTTCACGCGAGGCTCATTTCTACACGGAATTGTGATGGTATCGGAGATGCTCCCCAGCTTGAACTGGGAGGCGATTCGCACGCAACTCATCGCGGCCTCGCAGAAATCAGGCGCGATGCTGCACGTGCTGGATCTGCAAGAGCTGCGTCTCCTCGTTGGCATCAGCCGCAATCGGCCTGACGTTCTGGTCGCGTATCTGGCATATCGATTCGGCGTCCTGAAAGAGCAGCCACACGCGTTTTTTCGAATGCGGCTGGACGGCCCCCCAATGCCGTGAGTGACATGCCGAGGAAGTCCCACTCGTAGCGTATCGAATGAAGCGGCGCGCTCTAGCTTTTCAGTACCGAATTCAAGATCTCGCACCGGTATCGGCTCGGAGCAGCGGTTCGATTCGTGGGATCTATGCGATTAACGGAACACGCATAAACGCGGCTCCCCGTCACTTTGCTGGCTGCGGATAATCTGATGAACTCGTCTAGTGCTGCATCCCAATCTGAACCTCACGATTCAGGCCTCATGAAACCTGAACAGTCTGGATTCGATCCCGCCGTAATCTCTCACTGAAATCATCAAACGAGACGGTAGTTCCTAAGAATATTGATCTCAACGAGTTATGTTCAATTTTTGCATGTTGGATTGCTGGTTTGACAAAGAACCACATAGTGGTGTTTTTGGTGGAATGCCTTGACCACCTTTGTTACTATCGACACCAGCGAAACGGGAGGCAAGATGCTCTCTAGATTCTCAACTTCAATCGTCAGCCGCGTGTCCGGCGCTAGCGTGCGGCAACTCGACCTTTGGGCCAGGAGAGGGTTTTTGATGCCGTCCGGGCAAATTGCTCACGGGAAGGGCTCGAAGCGCTTGTACACATTTCAGGACATTGTCGCAGCCAAGACGATTGTCAAATTACGCGATGCCAATTGCCCGCTCAAGATGATCAAATCGGCCATCGAGAAACTGAAGATTGAATGTACCGAGTTCTCGGCCTCGGGAACCATTGCGGGCTCCGCGCTGCTTACGGACGGAGAACGCGTCTACATCCTCAAGGACGGCCAGCAGGCGATGGATGTCCTGTCCCGTCAGACCGTCTGGGCAATTCCCATCGGAAAACTGATCATCGAAACCAGCAGAATGATTGAATCGCTGCCAGAGGAATGGGTCGAGATTGCCATTGTCCAAGGCAAGCCTGTGCATCTCTGTGTTTCTAGGGAAGCCGATGGCCGGTATGTGGCCCACTGCCGCGAATACTCCGGCGTGTTGAAGCGCGGCGAAACCGCGGAGTCCGCGATCGCCCAAGCCAAGGAGGCGGTCCAGAGCGTCCTCACATACCTCAGCCAGAAGGGCCGACAGGCCCGAGGTTCGGGTGAGGCCAGAGTTGGTTGAAAAGGCGTGGCCGCGCATGCGCATTGAAGATCTCAACGCGGTTCTGGGCTACGACGCGTCGTCGAATTACTTGACGCGCCGTACCGGCCTCGAAACCGCTCAGATGTTCGGCCACATCTTCCGGGCCGCAGAGGGCAGACCCGGCCTGATTGGCGTGTACACCTTGCGCCCGGACGATTCTCGAAAGTCGCCCATCGTTCCTGTCGTCTATGTGTGTCAAGTTAAGAATGACGTCGACGCGGACGAAGCCCATCGCCTTGTTTGGAATCAGGATGTCGTCCCGTTCATTCTCATCAACACTCCCACAACCGTGCGGCTCTACTCCGGCTTCCGTCACGACACGCGCAGGCAGGGATCCGGGGCCGGCTTTCTGCGAGAACTTCACAGCAAGCACGAGTTGGTCGAATTGGCGGAAGGGTTCTCGGCGGCTGCCATTGATGATGGCGAGTTGTGGCGAAAGTGGGGAAAAGAAGTCAGGCGAGAGGAACGTGTCGATTGGCAGCTCCTGGAAAACCTGCGAAGGCTCGACAAATGGCTGCGTGAAGTCGAGAAGCTGGATTCAGCAATCTCGCACGCCCTCATTGGAAAATACGTCTATCTTCATTATCTTCGGGACCGCGATATCCTCTCGGACCGGAAACTCTCCGCGTGGGACATCGAGCGCCAGTCGGTGTTCGGACGCAACGCGACGTTGAGCGGCCTCCGGGCCGTCGTCGATCGCGTGGACGACTGGCTGAACGGGGATGTCTTTCCGCTGAAACTCTCAGGACGGGACGCGCCAAGTGAACGCCAACTTCAGCGCGTGGCCGCCACCTTTCTCGGCGACGAGCCGCTCGATGATGGCAGTTGGCAGCTTCACCTGGACTTTCGGGCTTATGATTTTTCGTACATTCCCATCGAAACGCTGTCCGTTGTCTACGAACAATTTCTGCATGCGGCGGATGGGAACGAAAGCGAGGACGCCAACGAAGGCCAGACACGAGGGCGCCAGGCAGGTGCTTATTACACTCCCATACCGGTGGTCAACTTCATGTTGGCGGAACTGGATGATCGAAGGCCCCTCGAACAAGGCATGACGGTTTTTGATCCATCGTGCGGCTCCGGCGCCTTTCTGGTTCAGTGCTACCGCCAACTGATTGAGCGTACGTTTCCCCCGCGCAAGGGTGCCCACAAGCCGACGCCTACGAACCTGCGCGACGTATTGGAAAAACACATCTTCGGGGTGGACCGCGATCCGGATGCTTGTCGGGTCACCGAACTGAGCCTGATGCTCACGCTCTTGGATTACGTTGAGCCACCCGACTTGGAGCGCAATAGAAATTTCAAACTTCCACTGTTGCGGGATCGCAACATCTTCTGCTCCGACCTCTTCGACCCACGATTGCAAGCGTCGTCGCTCGCATCGAAGCGATTCGACTGGGTCGTTGGGAATCCGCCGTGGAAGAAACTCAACCCTGCCAAACTCAAGCCCGAGGACACTTCAACCTGGAAGCGAATGCAAAAGCTACAGGCCGAAGACCGGCCGGTTGGCAGCCATCAACTCGCCCAGGTTTTCGTCTGGGAAATTGAGCGCTATCTGGCGCCCGCAGGGGAGGCGGCACTCCTCATTCCGGCTATGACCCTCTTCGAGGATCCCTCGTCCGGCCATCGGGCTAAACTCTTCGAGCACTATCGCGTACACGCAGTTGCGAACTTTGCGAACCTGGCCGAAGTGCTTTTTGCGGGGCGCTCTCGCGTCCCCGCCGCCGCGATATTTTTTCGCATTCGGAAAAAGGACGAAGTGTCTTGCGACGATGAGACGGTGTCCGCCTATTCGCCGCTTGTCGCTAACCAGGAGCCGACTCGGCCCGTCGTCATCGGCAGACGCAACAAAATCTGGAGTCTCGTCCTGAATGCCAGCGAGGTGCGCACAATTCCCGTCATGCAAGTGAGCACCGGAAGCGGGTTACCCTGGAAGCTGGCCGTGTGGGGATCAGAGCATGATCTGCACCTGCTCTCAAGACTCCGCAAGCGCTTCGGCAGGCTTCGGTCACTGGAAAAAAAGGATGTGTTGATCGTTGCCGAAGGGCCGCAATTGCGATCGGAGCCGAAGGACGGAGAGCGATCGCTTGAGCAGAAAAAGTCGCTGGTCGGAAAGCCCGGCTTGAACACTAAGAAACTAGCGAGACTTCGCCATTTCTTCACATTCCCCGATGATGCGCTTGACAGGAACAGTTGTTCCTATGTGCGGCGCGGACACGGGGAAGGCCTGCAGGTATGCGAGCCGCCGCATGTCATCGTGAGTGCCGCGCGGAATTTTGCGATTTTTTCCGATGATTTTCTGCTGGTCCCGCCCAGGCAAATCGGCATTGCTAGTCCGACGCGAGATTCGGCATTCCTCAGAGCAATCTCACTGTTCCTGAGTTCGGATTTTGCCTACTACCATCAGTTTCTGACGTCCACGGAACTGGGCGTGAAGCGAGACCGTGCCACGCTTGCTGCACTTCGAGAAATGCCTGTTCCGGTCGAAGCGATCAGGCAGGACCT